>CAYNWJ010000705.1:0-1509 GCA_964400815.1 uncultured bacterium | reverse complement strand
ATAGTCATCGACCATCTTGAACTGGTCGATGGCCTCGAGACCGATGACCGTCTGGTGCAGGAGCACGTGGTTCAGAACGCTGCCCAAAGAATATTTGGTCTTTTCATCGGAGACCGCCATCTCGACCGCCTCGCTGATGGCGATGCCCAGGCTTCCGGGACAGTCCGGATCGGCCTCGAGGACCTTCCGGCCGGCGTTGGTCATGTTTGTCGGGCTGGGATAGACCTCGGCGTTCCAGACATGCATCAGCGACTTGCGATAGGGCTTCTGCTCGAAACTCACCTTCACCATGAACACGGTGCATGTGATGCCGAAGAAATTACAGGCGAAGGAAAGGGCGCTTCCCCACTGGCCCGCGCCGGTCTCGGTGGAGATGTTGGTGATGCCTTCCTTCTTGTTGTAATAGGCCTGGGCCACGGCGGTATTGGGCTTGTGCGATCCCGGAGGCGAGACGCTTTCGTTCTTGTAATAGATCTTCGCGGGGGTCCCCAGGTATTCCTCCAGGCGTTTTGCCCGCACGAGAGGCGTCGGCCGCCAGATGGACAAAATGTCGAGCACCTCCTCGGGAACATCGATCCAGGCTTCGGCGCTCATCTCCTGCTCGAGAATGCTCATGGGGAACACGGGCGCCAGGTCCTCCGGGCCCGCCGGCTTGTTGGTGACCGCGTTCATGGGCGGGGCCGGGGGATTGTCGGGCACCATTTCGCTCACGATGTTGTACCATTTTTTCGGCATCTGGCTCGCCGGAAGAATGATTTGATTGCCCACGGTTTCCTCCTTCTTTGGTGTGTGTGATGAATGTGCAAACCGATAAAAAAGCTGTTGATTGATGTTCTCTGTACTCTGTGGCGGCAATGTCCCGTTCACCGAAACGGAAAAAGGTAATGTAATGAACGGCGGCGCAGATTGAAACGTTTTTCATGCCTGCCGGGCAAAGTACATGGCCTCTTCCGGTTCGTCCCGTCGTGCAGGGTGGCCGGAATCACCCCGGGCAGGGCTCACGCTCCCACAGCGCCCGCCAGTTCCCGGACCTTCGCCGCCATGTCCCGTTCCCGCATGATCGCCTCTCCCACCAGGACGGCGTCCGCCCCCATGTCCGCCGCCGCGCGCACGTGTTCCGCGGTGAATATTCCGCTTTCGCTGACCAGGAGCGCGCCTTCGGGCGCACATCCGGCCAGACGGCCCGTGACCTCAATATCGGTCACGAAGGTCTTGAGATCACGGTTGTTGATGCCCACAAGGGTGACATCGAACGGGGCGATACGGTCCAGTTCCGCACGGTCGTGCGCCTCCACGAGGGCATCCATCCCCAGGCCGGAGGCGATATCGAGGAATTCGCCCAGCCGGCTGTCATCGAGGCAGGCGGCTATGAGCAGGACGGCGTCCGCCCCCGCACACCGCGCCTCGTAGAGCTGATAGGCATCGACAATGAAATCCTTGCGCAGGACCGGGATATCGACGCACTCACGCACCGCGCCGATCCTGTCGAGGCTGCCCCGAAAGTATTTC
>CAYNWJ010000704.1:0-1527 GCA_964400815.1 uncultured bacterium | reverse complement strand
ATACCTGTGATTTCCGATCCGGAAACGCAGAGAAGCCATGAAAAGAGGCCCACAATCACCATGAAACGCATCTCCCGGAACATGGCCGCTCTGGCCGCCGCCGTCATTGCGACGCTCATTCTTTCCATACCGGCCGCCGCCCAAGACATCGAATGGCGGATCTATCTCAAGACGGCGCTCAACGACGGTCCCATACTGACCCGTACGACCCGCGAGGGCCAGACCTTCGTGTTCGACGAGTCGGACTGCGTAAACGTCCCCTCCGAATCCGGCGACATCGTGGGCGCGCTGGACGGCGTCATGTTCTCCGTCCAGCAGAAGCCGGTCGCCGACCCCCTCGCCATCCACATCATCCTCAACGTGGACGGCAACCGTTTCGAACCGGCGGGAACCGTCACCCCCTTCCTCAACATGACCCTCTCGGGCTATGTCAACGGGAACCGGGACGATTTCATCGAGTTCGACCGCGCGCCCGTCGTCATGACCATTCCCCAGACCGGGCTCAACTCCCTTCTCACCCTCTGCGCGCAGGCCGGGAGCGACCTTGTCTGTGTGTACCAGTCCGGCTCGGGATTCACCATCGAGGGCATCGAGACCCTCAACACTACCACGGGCATGACGGTAAAAATGACCCGGCTCAAAAAGACCGTTGGCGGCCCCGGCGAGGAATTCGGCGTCACCTCCGGCGTCAAGGTGGACACCTGGAACAAGATCAAGCTGCTGTTCAGGTAACACACACCCGCACATTTCCGTACTATCGGTCCCGAAGAACAAGGACCTTCCCCGCTTTCGACGAGGCGATCCGTTCAAGCGCCGCGCATTCCTGAAAACCGGAAGGCGCACAACCGTATTCCGGTCGTGCGCCTTCTTCGCGCTTCGGTGGGGGTGGGTTCCTTGAATTCTATAGACGCTTCGACAACACTTCGAGAGAGGGATAGGCCGTAACGAGACATTTCATGCAGAGCCGCTCCACATCACTGCCGCCGCTTATGACGATGGATATGGGGCCGCCGCAGAACTCGCAGGTCTGTTTGCGCTTGCGTTTCATGGTGGTTCTCCTTTCGGCGTACAGGTAATGCAAGAGCCGTGCCAGAAAGGAATGTGTAACACCTTTCATGTTGTCATTCTTTGACATACGGGCATCCTTGCCATTCCCTGATCCCGCCGGCTCATCCCTGTATCCGGCAGCATTTTCCCCTTTCAGCCCGCCAGACCGGGAAAAATGTATCAAAAAGAGGCGGTCACGATGAAAGGAGCCCGATAGCGGACGGGACGAGCAAAGCGCCCGTCCCGTCAGTATATCCCGCCTCGATGCAGGGATCACATCACTGGCGATCCCTTCGGAAATCGGCGAAGGTTATGTTACGCTCGTAGGCCCGTTCGGCCATGTAGTCGAGGATGTCCGAGAACAGCTCCGCGTTCTTGTATCCCACCACCGTCTGCACGGGCTCGCCGTCGCTGTCGATGAAGACGAAGGTCGGCACGCCCACCACGCGGAAATGTACCGCCAGACGGCTGTAGGACATG
>CAYNWJ010000703.1:0-1539 GCA_964400815.1 uncultured bacterium | reverse complement strand
CGCCTGAATCCCGGAGAAGGGGAAAGGATGCTGACTTGACTGGATAACCGGCTAAGGTTTTGGGGCACGGGAAACGATGCCGCTGGCAAAAGGACGGATCGCCGGAGGCCCGTCAGCCGTTCAGGACATCGAGTGAATCGAGGAGACGGGTCTCGCCGTGCCTGAGGGTGAGGAAGCGCTCACGGTCGAGTCCGTGGAGGTCGATGAGGTGTTCGAGTTCCTCCATGGCCTGGTGCGGGTGGTCGCTGCCGAGATCGAAGGTCCCCCAGTGTATGGGAAGGAAGGCGCGGGCCCGGAGATCGTGAAAGGCCCGTAACGCCTCCCCGGGGCTCATGTGGAGGTGCTCCAGGTGCTCCCGTGGAAGGTAGGCGCCGATCGGCAGGCAGGCGAGATCGATGGGGCCATAGCGCTCCCCGATCTCCTTGAATCCGCCGAAATAGCCGGTGTCGCCGGCGAAGAACACGCTGCGCCCGCCGCCGCGTATCATCCAGCTGCACCAGAGGGAGCGGTCGCGGTCGTGCAGGGTCCTGCGGGAACCATGCTGCGCCGGAGCGCCATGGATCTCGACTCCGCCCAGGCGAACGCCCTGCCACCAGTCGAGCTCGCGATGGTTCCTGATTCCCATGCGCTCGAGGATGCGCCCGAAGCCCAGGGGCACCACGAACAGCGTTCCCCGGCCGAGCTTCTTTACCGTCGCCCGGTCGAAATGGTCGTAGTGGTTGTGCGAGATGGCGATCACATCGATATGGGGGAGGTTGGCGAGGGATATGCCCGGCTCCACGAACCGCCGCGGCCCGGCGAAGGGAACGGGAGATGCCCTGTCGCTCCAGACGGGATCGAGGAGGATGTTGAGTCCGGCCATCTGCAGGAGGACCGTCGAATGCCCGGCCCAGGTGACAGTAAAGACCTTGCGGTTCATCCTGAAAAAGGCGCCGTCGTTCTCGATGGTCTCGAGCATGACCGGCCGTTGCCGTTTCGATCTCAGTTTCTGGGGCCGCTCGGCGATGATCCATCGAAGTTCGTCACGAATCTTTCTGCGCCGGTAATCCGGCGAGGTGTTTGCGAATCCGCGCCGCGTATGATGGTTGGGACGTTTGAATCCGCGTGTCCGGCGGGCCAGATCCCTGATCCTGCTGTAATATTTTTTTACCATATAACCTTATGATATTCAGATGGTTGAATGCTCTTGGCCGTGATTCGAGACGGCGCGGGCATGTTGATCGTAATATAACAAAATTCCTCTTTCTTTTCAAGGTGTCTCCAGCGTCACGCAACCCCCCGTTTTCCTGCAAACACTATTTTTCGCCGCTTTTCAATTGCTGAACCGTGATTTCCGGGATTACGGGATGAACCACGATTAGAATCCTGTCAATCCTTGAATCCCATTAATCATGGTTCAAGCGGCTTACGGTCAATCGTCATTCTTCCCTCGTCGCCAGCATCGGTTAATTGCGGTATTATCAATTGTTCAAAAAACTTTTACCGGGTATCAAGTTAAGTAAGCATACATTTATACGTTTTGGCTCCATTGTATAACCC
>CAYNWJ010000702.1:0-1550 GCA_964400815.1 uncultured bacterium | reverse complement strand
AACCGGTTTCTGAGCGGACGCGGCCTCCCGCAGACTTGTAATCGAAACTTACCTTGCTAGAAGTGGATGACGGGCGGCGCAGACGGATGTTGACGACGCCGCCTATGGCATTGGCGCCATAGAGGGCTGAACCGCCTCCCTTGACGACCTCGAGTGTTTCTATCATCTGTTCCGGAAACTGCTGGAGGCCATAGACACCAGCCATCGTCGAAACCATTGGATCGCCATTGATGAGTATCTGGCTGTAACCGCCCTCGAGACCGAGCATACGCAACTGGGTAAAGCTGCAGTTCTGACAGTTGTTCTCCACCCGTATTCCCGGTGTATATTGCAGCACGCCATAGAGATCGGGCTCCTCGATAATCTCGATCATACGTTTCGTCACCACTTCAGTTTTGACCGGCGCCTCTTCATAGAGGTATTCCGTCTGGGTCCCGGTGACGACCACCTCACTCGTGTTGAACATGGCGATATCCAGCACCGCATGGACAACCCCGCCGGATGTGGTGATCTCGGTGGTCCTGTAGCCCGCCATCTGGAAGACGAGGATGTAATTGTCGTGGGGGACGTCTGTGAGCTTCCAATTACCGTCACGGTCGGTGATGGTTCCGATATTCGTGCCCCTTACATGAACGGAGGCGCCATAGATTGGTTCTCCGTCCTCACCGTCGGTGACCGTGCCGGTGACGTTCTTCGCATATGAGACGCCGGAGATAATCGTAATGAGTACCGCGAAAACTATCAGCGAAAGAATACATGATCGCATATACTTCTCCTTGTCCGGTGATGTGACTGTTGGATGAAATGAAACTGATCGCAGGACGCGGAGACGAAGGAGGGCCGCGAAGCACTTGGTGCTCATGGATTATGAGCGTTATATGTGGAGAGACAGCAATCGGTGCTGCGCATCCGGTATCGGAACGCCTCGTGCGGATGGCGTCCGCCTCGAAGGCGGGTGTGGTTTCCGTCGATATGAAGATGCCGCAGACAGGGCATTTGACGATGTCCCAGGGCCGGGCGTCCATGTGTCCGGCGCAATAATCCCAGGCGATATATCCCGTCGCCAGGAGGGCCAGAACCAGCGCTGTCATTCGAACAAAGCGCACGGTATTTCTCCATGATTTCATGGTGGTTCGCCGGCGCCATGTGGTTCGCCGGACGGTGGAAAAAGAGAAATCGGTGAAATCAGAGGGAGAATGGTGGGGCGCGGTCGGAAATGACGGATGAATTGAAACGGTGCAGCGGGATCAGCCCGCCGGAAGAATAAGAAAAGCGGAATACCGGAAGCAGGCCGAGAAAGACAAGCAGAAAGAGGAGAATGATGCCCATGGCCGCCGACTTGAAGACATCGCAGACGGGGCAGTATTCGAACCTGAGGATATTCTCCAAGGAATGCCCGGAGGTATAGTCCCAGGAAATAACGGCCAAGGCTATAAGTGCGAGGATGAAGATGATGATGTTTCGACGGTTCATAAGATTTCTCATGATAGCTTGTTAAACTTGATGCCCCGGCGAAAAGTTACCATTGCCAAGCCGGGCGAAATCTGTAT
>CAYNWJ010000701.1:0-1562 GCA_964400815.1 uncultured bacterium | reverse complement strand
GGTCGAATTCACCGGTGAAGGCGGCGTCACCCTTTGCCTCCATATAGGCCGCTTCCATTTCCTGGAGAACGGGCATGAGCGTTTCCGGTACGAACCGGCCGCCGTATCCGCTGAAATATCCCCGCTCGTCGGGGTAGGTGTTTTTCATGGCTGCCTCTGTCGGTGCGCGGTTCAGAGATGATGTATGAATTGGTGCTTCAATGATGTATGTCAACAGTTCATAATCGTCGATTTAACATTATCGCCCGTGTCCTCCATCGGCGCCGAGAGCCGAGAAAAAGGCGGCGAGCTTCTCATGGTCCTTGATGCCGGGCGCACGCTCGACACCGCTGGAAACATCGACTCCCCATGGCTTCACCCGTTCAACCGCCCCGCGGATGTTTCCGGGATCGAGACCGCCGGCCAGGATCACGCGGCGCTTTTCCGCGCAGGTTTCCGCGATGCTCCAGTCGAAGGTCTTTCCCGTGCCGCCATAGGCATCGGCCGACCATGTGTCTAACAGCAAGGTCGAGGCCTCAAAGGAATCGAAAGCCGAGGGAGACAGGCCTGGGGACACCCGGACCGCCCTGATGATGCACACGCCGCCGAGTTCCTCCACCGTTTCGAGATCCTCCCCTCCGTGAAGCTGGACGCAGGTCAGCCCGGCGGAATCCACGGTTTTCCGGATGTGCTCCGGGGAAACGCCCACGAAAACACCGACCTTCGCAATGAAGGGACCGAGCTCCCCGATGATGTCTCGGGCGTGTTCCGGTTCGATGTACCGTCTGCTTTTCGGATAGAAGATGAACCCCACGGCATCGGCCCCCAGGCGTTCCGCCTCGAGGGCATCCTCGACACGCGTGATGCCGCAGATTTTCACATGAACATGCATGGTTCGTATCAGGCTTTCCATCATGCCGGCCGCTCAATAAACGCGGAGGAGCGGAGACCGGCGCTCCGCTCCCCCGCCGCATCGTTCAGCAGTGTATTACATGGAAGGCGGCGTGACCTTGGGAAGGTTCTTGAGCGCCTTCTGGATCGCCTCGTCCGGGTGCGCATAATCGACGAGTTCGCCGGCCATGTACATGTCATACCCGCTGAGATCGAAGAATCCGTGGCCGCTGTAGTTGAAGCAGATGGTCTTCGATTCACCGGTCTCCTTGCACTTCTCCGCCTCGACGATGGCCGCGCGGATGGCATGGGACGTTTCGGGTGCGGGGAGAAGTCCCTCGGTGCGCGCGAAGGTGAGGGCGGCCTCGTAGCATTCGTTCTGATGGAAGGCCACCGCCTCGATCTCCTTCTCGTTGACGAGCTTGGAGAGCAGCGGGGAATCTCCGTGATAGCGGAGCCCGCCCGCATGGATGCCCGCCGGGATGAAATCGTGGCCCAGCGTGTACATGAGCATGGCGGGGGTCATCTGCGCCTGGTCGCCGAAATCATAGGCGAACAGACCGCGTGTCAGTGTCGGACAGGCCTCGGGCTCCACGGCGACGACGCGGATGCCGGGTTTCGGCGCCTCTCCGCGCATGCGCTGGCCCAGGAACGGCAGGGTGAGTCCCGCCATGTTCGAGCCGCCGCCCACG
>CAYNWJ010000700.1:0-1563 GCA_964400815.1 uncultured bacterium | reverse complement strand
GCCATCGCGACCGGCATCGCGCAGTCCCGTATCGGCGCCGCCGGCATGGGAAGCATCGTTGAAAAACCGGAAACAGCGGGAACGGTGCTGATCTGCCTGGCCATCCCGGAAACGATGGTGATTCTGGGCTTCGTGGTGGCCGCCATGATCATGATCCTCTGACACGGCACGCAAGATTCACCGGGACCCGCCTGTTTACGGTGGTTGTGACATGATGGAAAACAATGACATTTTGAAATTCATCAAGGAAAAGGCCGAGCGGGAACGCACGGATATCCTCGAAAATGCGCGCGTCGAGGCCGAAAGGCTCATCGAAAATGCGCGCTCAACGGCCCGTGATATGGAGTCCGGCGTCCGCGAGAAGGTGCAGGCCGAGGCCGGCAGGCTCAGGGAACGCCGCGCCAACGCGGAAGGATTCCGCCAGAACGCCGACCGGTATCGCGAGAAAGCCGCCGCGATCGAGAATATCTGGCAAAAAGCCGGGAAGAGGGTCGCCGAAATCGAGTCCTCGGACCATTATCCCGGCATTCTCAGGGCCCTTTTCGAGGAATCCGCGGAAGATGCCCCCGATGGCGCGGTTGTCGCCGTTGCATCGGACGGCGAAAGCATCGTACGCAAGTGTATCGGCAAATCGAAAAAGAACTTCGATCTGATTGTTGACGATTCTGTGAAGGGCGGGATCGAGTTCAGATGGGACAAGGGCAGGACGGTCCTGCGCAACACGCTCGGTGCGAGGCTTTCCCGTCTGAAGGCGGAGGGGAACGCCGGTGTGGCCGGTATCCTCTTCAAACCTGACGGGGAAGAGCGATCATGATAGCGGTCCCGGCCATCGAGTATGTGAATGTCCGCATCAGGGGCCATCACAGCCGCCTCTTCAGAAAGGAGACATACGAGGACCTGTTGAGCGGCAACAATCTCGGCGCGATCTCGACCTTTCTGCTCAACAGTCCCGAATACCGTGATGACATCGAACGGGCGCTCGAACACCTGCCGGAACGCGAGGGACTGGAACGGGGCGTCACCGACCATTTCACGCGGTGTGTATCGAATATCCTCGACTTGGGCGATGGAGAGATACGGCGTCTGTTCGAAATCGGTCTGACCACGTTCGACCTCAGGAATCTGCGCATCACGATCCTTGCCCACCGGAGGAAGCTTCCCTTCAGCGAGGTCGACGGGATGATCGTTCCGTGCGGAAAACTCAGCCGGACAAGGCTAGCCGAGATATACCGGGAGCGGGATATGGGCGGGATTCTCGGCCGTGTCATGCGTTATTGTCCCTATGTGGGAAAGGCGCTTGCCGTGGCAATCCGCGAATCCCGTGAGCACGAGCCCTATGTCAGGCTCCTCAACCGTCTCGAAATGAACATGTACCGCCGTATTCTCAGGGACCTGGTCAATGATTTGGACTCTGATCAGGCGGCCCTGCGCGATGTCTATCGCCTCGAGATCGATCTCAAGAACATCCTCGGCGCCTTCAAGCACATCTGGGAGGGCGGGATGTCCGGGGCGACCCATATCGAGCCGTTCCTGCCCGGCGGCATGATCCCGGTGCGTCTCCTG
>CAYNWJ010000699.1:0-1579 GCA_964400815.1 uncultured bacterium | reverse complement strand
GCGCTGACGGCGCGCTCTGGGTGGGCACGGAAAACGGGCTCTGCCGACGGGACAACGGCTGGGACACCTGGCGCATGCAGTCGGTCGCCGGCCAATACATCCGCCATTCCGCCGAGGATACAGCCGGGCGGGTGTGGTTCGGCGGTGACGAGGGACTTTCGAGCTTTCTCGACGGTGAATGGACCCTCTATACCACAGAAGATATATTGCCGGACGAGAAAATCGAACGTCTTCTCGCCGACGTCATGGGCGGCGTCTGGGTGAAAGCCGGGAACAACCTCGGATACCACCATGACGGCTCATGGCGGTGGTGGAACGACATGGCGATATCGCACATGGCAATGGATGATGAAGGAGGGCTCTATGTGGCCGCGGACGGGAAGCTCATGCGATTCGACGGGCCGGCCCGGACCGACATTATGGGCGGCGCGTTTCTGTGGCTCGCTCTCCACCCCGGAGTCGGGATGTGGGCGGTGACCAGCGGCGGCGGCATCGTGAGATTACAGGGAACATCGGCGGAAACGGTCGCGACCTTCACCTCATCATGGCCCTTCAGGCAACTGGCCGTCGACGACGGAGGCCGTCTGTGGGTGATCAGCTTCAACGAGGCGCAGGTGTACGGGAATGGGACATGGACGACGTATACCGTAAACGATGGCCTGCTCCACAACACCGCCGGCATCGGCTTCGACCGTATCGGCGTTCCCTGGATATGGTCCTCCGACAAGGGGATCGTCCGCTGCGACGACGGCGTCATGAAGAGATACCCGGCAAACGCCGATGTGGTGAGTGACATCCGCTGGGCCGTAAACGACTCTGACGGCGATCTCTGGTTCATCTCGCCGAAATACGGCGTCACGATCATCAGGAACGGTGAACCGGAGCGCGCCGACATACCCGGCGACTGGATTTCGAACGTCAGCTTCGACCGGGACGGCGCACTCTGGCTCATGAACACGGACCATCTGCTGAAACACGTGGACGGCGGCTTTCAGTCCATCGACAACAGCCCGCACATCATCCCCTGGACCGTGCTGTTCGACTCGCAGGGCGGCATCTGGATCGGCACGGGGGCCGAAGGGGGCGTTGCCGTCTACGGCCGTCCAGTCACCGCCGTGGAAACCGAGAACCCCCGTCCCGCCGAAATCGCCGTTTCAAACCACCCCAATCCCTTCAATCCCGCGACCACCATAGCCTTCACCCTCCCGGAGCCGGGACGGGCGGTCGTGGAAATATATTCGGCCACCGGCCAGCTCGTCCGGCGCATGGAAACGGGGCGGCTCGCGGCGGGGAGCCATTCAATGGTCTGGAACGGCATGAACGGCGCGGGACAGGCGGTCTCCTCGGGCGTGTACATTGCGCGGGTCCGGGCGGGACGGATGACGGGCGTGCGGAGGATGGTGCTGGTGCGGTGAGTGAGTCGAAACCGCGAACGGGCGCGAAGATGACATGCTTTTTCATCGGCGCCGTGGATTATTCCGTATACGGATATCCAGTTCAGCAGGCAACACATCGTTCAGCTGCTCTCTGCAAAGCCCCCTTCCGTCGCTTCGCGCCACCTTCCCCCGAAACGGGAGAA
>CAYNWJ010000698.1:0-1582 GCA_964400815.1 uncultured bacterium | reverse complement strand
GACCAGCCCCTGCCGTTCCAGGAACCGGTAGTAGTTGACGAGATCGAAGTTGCGGATGGGCGCGCCGGCCTCGAGTTCGCACAGTTCCCTGATCTCGTTCAGGTTGCGCTTTCCGTCGCACCACCAGAGGGACGCCGACGCCCAGCTCGTCCGACCCCACCAGTGTGGGTCGCGGGTCACCTCCGCCCACTGGTCCTCGGGAATGCCCTGAAGGGAAATGACGCCGATATGGTTGCGCTTCGGTACGATCCCGGCCGCTTCCCGTTCCCAGTCTCCCGTATCCGGACGGTGGCGGGCGATACGGACCGAATGTTCGTCCGCACGCCGTTTCAGTTCGTTCTCATACTGTTGTGCGAGATTCCCGCCATAGGCGATCATGTCCCGGGCATATCCCTCGAGGACAGTCTCCGCCTCATCGCGCTTCCCGGCCTGAACAAGGCGGGCTATGCTCATGATCGCCTGTTTCTGCAGGTCGGCGTAATACCGTATGGCCTTTTCACCGTCATGCAGGGCCTTCCCCAGTTCGTCGCCGCCGGACGCCATAAGAGCCTTTTCAGACATGTCGCGGTATGTTTCCAGGACGATCTTCATGCCTCGGTCGCGGGTGAGCCGGGCGAGGACGGGAACCTCGTCCATGCCGGCGTCGGCGATGTAATAGACAAAGAGCGCGCTGATGACGGCGGTGTCCCGCAGGCAGCGTGGATCGATCCTGTCGATGGTGTCCTTCGAGTTGTGATGGAGGGGGTTGGTGTTGTTCATCTTGATCCAGTTCGAGGGAACACCGATCATGGGATCGCAGAAGAGGTTGTCGGCCATCATGTAGCGGCTGGTCAGCACGACCCGTTCCGGCTCATGGGCGGCATAATACTTCCGCGTGATCTCCTCCAGGAGGGCGTCCGTAAAAGTCGGGCAGCAGTTGGGATTCATGACCATCTCGAGCAGGGACATCACACCGTCGTAGTCGCTGCCGCCGTCATCGCACATGATCGAGGCCACCGTCTTGTCGTTCAGGCGGTCGAGGTTGTGTTCGGCAAAAGCCAGGGACCCGTAAATCTCCGACCCGAACCAGAGCCGTATGCCGCGTCTCGGGCGGGGAAGCACACCCGCGTGAATGAGATCGTTGATCGTTCCCACGGCCTCGAGGGCCGACGCGCACCCCGCCGCGTTGTCGCTCGCGCCCCACTCGTGACTGTGGCCGCCGATGAGAACCTCCTCGCCCCCGGGCCCTGCACCGCGCATGAAACCGTCATTGTACGGCAGTGTGTCGTCGGTATAGTAGCGTGAATCGACATGCGCGCGGACCTTGACGGTAACGCCGCGCCTGATGAGGTCCCTGAGATAATCCGCTTTCTTCTGAGAAATGGAGAAGCGGACATGGTTCTTGGCGTCGTAGTCGGTCATGAGCCAGCCGCCCGACATGTCCGTCCAGCCGTTGAGCCAGTTGTTCGCGGTGATGGAATCCCGGCTGTGTCCCTCGATCTGGTCGCTCACGATTCTCAGCACGCCATGGTCGTCGAGATGCTTCTTTAGGCCGCGCGAGTTGGACGAGACGAGAATGAATTTTCCGCGGGCGTCGATCGCG
>CAYNWJ010000697.1:637-1599 GCA_964400815.1 uncultured bacterium | reverse complement strand
AGCTGTTCGGGCAGGCGGCGGGGGACTCGACGGCTGTGATCGCCTCCCACGCGGCGCGGATGATCGCGAAGACGGCTGTATCGGCCGGCGACACCGAACGCGCCGTTGAATGGTACCGCAGGGCCTCGCGGCTGTCACGGTTCGACGCCGGACATGCCGGGGCGCTGGCCCTCGCCGGGGATGTGCTCCGCGAGTCCGCGCGGGACGATTCGCGGGCGGCGGCCTTTTACCGTGAGGCGCTCACCGCCTATCCCAACAACATACACGAATTCGAGCTGCGAAGAAAACTCAGGGATCTGACGGGGGAATAAATGACTGTGAAACACATGATCGCCATCATGCTCGTTCTGTGCGCGGCCGTCATGCTGCCGCTGGACGGCGCGGGAGCCGACAAACTGCTTATACCCATGGATATGGAGCAGACCGACCATCTCAAGGCATACGGTGTGGCCTATCACGCCCTGACCCAAGGACGGACCGTCGAATGGCTCCTCAATTACCGCAGCGGGTCCTTCCTCCTCCCGGCGGACAAGGAACTCATGGACTATTCCCTCGTGCGGGGGGTTGCGTTCGAGAGGCTCGACGACGCGGCGCTGTACGCCCTGGACGAGACCATCCAGCAGTCCAACATGTCGCGCGAGCTTCTGGAAAAGGCGCCGGAGGTGGCCATCTACACCCCGCCGGGCAAGCAGCCCTGGGACGATGCCGTCACCCTCGCCCTCACCTACGCCGAGATCCCCTACGACACCCTCTGGGACCGTGAGGTGCTCGCCGACGGGCTTTCCGAATACGACTGGCTGCACCTCCACCACGAGGATTTCACGGGGCAGTACGGCAAGTTCTGGCGCGGCTACCGTCACACGGACTGGTACCGGCAGCAGCAGCACGATTACGAGGTCATGGCCCGCGATCTGGGCTTTTCCAAGGTCTCCGACGAGAAAAAGGCGGTGGCCGAAATGATC
>CAYNWJ010000697.1:0-627 GCA_964400815.1 uncultured bacterium | reverse complement strand
TGTCGGCCACCTGGCCCACCAGAGCTTTATCGTTTCCGGAAACCTTTATCTTCTCCGAAATGATCAGGACCTATGTCGCCGCCGGCGGTTTTCTCTTCGCCATGTGCTCGGCCACGGATACCATCGACATCGCCCTTGCCGCACGGGGCGTGGATATCGCGGCGTCGGAGTTCGACGGGGATCCCATCGATCCGAACTACGCCGCCAAACTGGACTTCTCACGCACCTTCGCCTTCGAGAACTTCACCCTCGTCACGGACCCGGCGGTGTACGAGTTCTCGAACATCGATGTGCTCCCGGAAATCGATCCCGGCGGCATGGTGCAGTCCCTGGATTATTTCGAGCTCTTCGAGTTCAGCGCCAAATACGATCCCGTGCCCAGCATGCTCACCCAGTGCCACGAGAACCCGGTCAGGGGGTTCATGGGCCAGACCACCGAGTACAACAAGAACACGATCAAGAAGAGCGTTCTCGTCATGGGCGAGAACAAGAAGCGCGGGACGGTCAAATATCTCCACGGCAACCTGGGCGAGGGCACGTTCACGTTCCTGGCCGGTCACGATCCCGAGGACTACCGCCATCTGGTCGGCGATCCCCCGACACAGCTCTTCCTGCACAAGAACTCCG
>CAYNWJ010000696.1:844-1599 GCA_964400815.1 uncultured bacterium | reverse complement strand
GTTCAGGGCCGCCACCAGCACAATCTCGTCCTTGAAACAGTCCCGTATCACCAGCTTGCGGTTCTTGACCGGATATCCGGCCAGCCCCAGGTCCAGATCGCCCCCGGTCAGCCGGTCCATGATGCTTTCCAGATCCAGGTGGCGATAGCTGAAGCTCACATCGGGATGCTTTTCCCGGAAATGCGCCATGGTCCAGGGAAAGGTGAACGAACAGGTGAGGGCGTCTCCCGCGATGTTGATGCGTTTGGCCCGTGTCCCGACCTGTTCGGCGAGGGTGATCTCGAGGCGATGGGCCTGCTGTTCGAGCTTACGCCCCTCACGTTCGAGAGTCACCCCTTCCGGGGTCAGGGAAATGGTGCGGCCCTCCCGGTTGAACAGCGGGAATCCCAGCTCCTTTTCGAGGGCGTCAACATGGAAACTGACGACCGACTGGCTGATGGAAAGTTTGCGTGCCGCCCGGCTGAAGCTCCCCGCATCGGCAATGGCGAGAAACACCTGCAACTTCTTGTCGAGGATCATAAGCGCTCCCGATGTCTGCATTGTATATAATAGATATCATTGTTGTGTTAATATACAAATTATAGATACAATTGAAAAGACTTTTTTCAGGCGATTCCCAATTTCTCCGGTTTTCAATTGCTGAACTTGGATTTTGAGGATTACGGGATCAACCGCGCCTCTCGCGTTGCCCCTGGCGGACGGGACGATGGACGCCGCCGTGTGCGGCTTCGGGCTGCGGAACCTCGCGGACCCCG
>CAYNWJ010000696.1:0-834 GCA_964400815.1 uncultured bacterium | reverse complement strand
TGGATTTTGAGGATTACGGGATCAACCGCGATTACAATCCTGTCAATCCTTTCATCCCATGAATCGTGGTTCAAACGGCGCAGGGTCAATCATCATTCTTCCAACGGCGCCGTCATCGGTTACATGTGGTTCCGGCAAGTATTCATAGGTCATTTCCTGCATGGATATTGGATGTAATACATTAATATATAATAGCATACACGTATTGACAGAATGTTTTCGGGTGACTGCCGGAAAAGATTTTTTCTGGCGGCCGTTCTTTTCACAGTAAAAACCGGACGGAAAGCAGACCGTCTGCACCCCGCCCCCCGCCCTGTCCGAGTTTTTTTCTTGCAGAGCGCGTGTGTCCATGCCATACTTAGTACATCATTTCAAGGGAGTAACCCCGCAGACCATGGAGAAACGCCATGCCGGAAGAAAACACCGGGGATATCGACATACGCATCATCGAAGAAGCATCGATCGCGCCGGAACTGGACCAATCCATCCGCGACTGCCTCGTGGCCAGCTTTCACGACCCCAAGGACAAGGCCCATTTCGCGAAACAGCGCTGGTGGCATTCCCCCCACCAGTGGACCGTGGCGGCCATGGAACCGGACGGCGCGGCGACGGCGAGCCTCTGCGTGGTGGAGCGGACGGTTCTCGCGGCGGGACGGCGCATCACCGCGGCCGGCATCGGGAACGTGAGCACCATCCCCGCGCGCAGAAAACAGGGCCTCATCGACCGTGTGATGGAGACGGCCCTCAAGGAGGCGCGGCGGCGTGGAATCGACGCGGGGGTCCTCTTCTGCAAGCCGGCCCTTGAAAAAGTCTACGGGCGCATGGGATGGAAAA
>CAYNWJ010000695.1:0-1609 GCA_964400815.1 uncultured bacterium | reverse complement strand
CGCCCTTTACGGCCAGTTCGAGCATGGCAAGACGCTGCTCGGCCGTGAAGCGGACATCGGCCCCCTTGTGCGGCGGGCGCGCGGAGGGAACGAACACGACATCGGAGAGCCCGGCCTTTTCGTGAATGGAGGCGGCAATGATGAGATGGCCGATGTGAATGGGGTCGAATGTGCCGCCGAAAACACCGGTTCTTCTTGGAGATACACTCATTCCGAGATTTCCGATTCGATCTTGTCCATCAGCTCGACGACATCCCCGCGCAAGTCATCT
This sequence comes from uncultured bacterium, assembly GCA_964400815.1. GTDB lineage: Bacteria > Latescibacterota > Latescibacteria > Latescibacterales > Latescibacteraceae. Next base: position 1,338 of record CAYNWJ010000695.1, on the reverse strand, counting down.
TCGATATCGGAATTGAGGACGACGAGGAGACGCTCGCGGGCCAGTTCATATTCCTCTTTCCTGTAGTGCACCTCGGCGATGCGGAACCTCGAATAATCGGACCAGTATGTCCGGGGATACTCCTCGATCACGAAGCGGTAATAGAACAGCGCGGCGTCGTATTCCTTGAGCTTGCGATAGGTTTCGCCGTTGAGATATTCCTTGTATGCGAGCTTGTCGCTCAGTTCGGCGATTTTTTCCTGGGCCTCCTCCACGAGTTCGTGGGAGGGATAGGTGTCGATGAAACGGTTGAACTCGTCGATGGCCTTCTGTGTGTTGTCCTGGTCCAGGCGCGCGTCGGGTGATTCCATGTAGTAGCACAGCGCCTTCTTGTACTGGGCCTCGGGAGCGAACGGGCTTGATGGATAGTCAGTGTAGACCCTCTCGAATTCGAAGGCGGCCGTCAGGTATTCCTCCGACATGTAATGCGCCTCGCCGAGCATGTACTGCGCGTGGTCCACAATGGGCTTGTCTGAATAGGAATCGACTACGATCTGGAAATCGGTTATGGCCTTGACATAGTCCTTCTTCTCCATGCGTTCCATGCCGCGGTTGAAGTAGAAGTTTTCATCGAGGAGTTCCTCCTCACGCTTCAGTTTTCCGGAACATCCGGCCGAAAGAACCGCCGCCAGAAGCACTGCGGTACAAAAGCATGAGAGGACCGTTCTAAAGGAAAAAAGCACATTACCCCCGGTATGAATACAACATCCAGGCGATCACCGTAATGGCTCCGCCGATGATGAAGGGTTTGATCTTGACAATGAACGATGAGTTTCCCGAAAGCTCCGGATCGGTCTCGACGAAGGGAGCGTCTCCGAGGGTTGCGAGCATGCGGCCGGGCAGTGTATCTGAATATGATCCCTTTCCCTTGAATACCCGTCTCGTGCCGTCATCGCCTGTCATCACACAGGTGACAACCGCGCGCGCCTGCCTGAAGACCATGTCCTTTCCCTCTCCCGGGGCGAGCGTTACGGCAAGCCGATCGACCGTGAACGCGGCATCAGGCTCCCGTTCGCTGCGTCGAATGGATGAAAATCCCCGGTTTTCGAGGAATGCCGGCATTACGTCTTCGGCCAGTTCGGCCGCCGGTCCACGCCCTTCGATGTTCCAGGTGATTTCACCTGAGACGCCGCCGGTCAGGCCGAGTTCCGCAAGCGCCGCAATGATCGCCCGTTCCGCAGCCGCGGTGTTGGAAGCCGGCATGGCGGAACCGGTCCGCTCCGGAGCCCCGGACCCGGCGCAGGCTGCAACAACCGCCAGGACGATGCATCCTGAAAGTACAGAAAAACCTTTCAGGCG
>CAYNWJ010000694.1:0-1629 GCA_964400815.1 uncultured bacterium | reverse complement strand
CGAGGTCAGCAGCAACCAGGTCCATCAAATCATCGGAAAGCACGGCGGACACGGAACCACGAACAAGGACGCCCTGACCGCGTCATACGAGGCGACATCGAAATACAACAAGCGCAGGATGTATATCGCCACCGAGGGGTTCCCCTGGGACGACGGGCCGTACATCTCCATTGGAAGCATCGTGACCGACCGTCTGGGCGGATGGCCCGTCCGCCGCGCCAACCAGTTCCCGGAGCACGCGGTCAGCTGGCGGTTCGAGGAACACCATGACGGGACGAGCCTGGCCGTGCTCGTTCCCGATCCCGCCGAAGATTCGGTGAAGATCATCGCCCACAACCTGGAGGCCGATACGGTGCGCGCCTCGGTCACCGGCTGGAACATCCTTCCGGGAACATGGGAGGTGACCGAGGGGATCGACACGAACGGCGATGACATGCCCGACGGGGATACCACGAAGCGGACGGTCGCTTTCGAACGCTCGGAAAGCATTCCGTTCTCGTTCCCGCCGGGGAGGACCACCATCATCCTGCTGACGCTGAAAAAGGAGGGGAAACCCTGCCGCGGGCGCCCGGACCTGGGCATCGGCAGGGACGATGTCGTCGTATCGGGCGGCGGGGTGTCGGTCACCGTTCACAGCCTGGGATCGGTGAAAACACCCGAAGCGGTCGTCGGCCTGGTCGATGGCTCCGGCTCCGTGGTGGCGTCCGCCACGGTCCCGTCCCTCGATCCGCCCCTCGATTACCGGCCCAGGACAGGACGGGTCCGCCTGAGCATCCCTTCGGGAGTCGATACGGCCGGCCTGAACGTGGTGGTGGATCCCGGGCGTGAGCTGAAGGAAATCACGCGGATGAACAACATGGTGGAGCTGCGATGAAACGATCCATGCTACCGGCTGTAGTGTATCTTCTGATGATCGGATGCGCGTCCGGCAAGCGACCGGCGACACCACCCCCTGAAACGGTCTCCTCGGTTGACCTGAACAGGTATGCCGGCCTGTGGCACGAGATCGCGCGCATTCCCAACCGCTTCCAGGCGGGGTGTTCCTGCTGTGTCACCGCGCGTTACAACCCACTGCCGGATGGCGGTTTCGAGGTGATCAACCGCTGCCGGGCGGCTGACGGTTCATGGAAGGAGGCGCGCGGCGTGGCGCGGGTCGCCGGGGATGGTTCGGGGGCGAAACTGGAGGTGAGTTTCGTACGGCTTCTGGGCATCAGGCTCTTCTGGGGAGACTACTGGATCATCGGGCTCGGGGACGACTATGAATACGCCGTGGTCGGCACACCGGACAGGAAGTACGGGTGGGTACTGGCGCGTGAGCCTGCGCTCGACGACGTCCGTCTTGCCGAAACCCGCAGGATACTGGAGCGCAACGGATACGATCCCGCCGTATTCACGATGAAAGTCCACAAAGACGGGAAGGAGAAAAGCGGGGAATGAAGGACCGCATCAACGCACCATCGTCCTCCACCGCCTTCATTCCCCGCGAAAGCGACGCTCCCGCGTCAATGCCGCTCACGTCCCGTCCCGATCATGAGCCGGTCCCCGTTGCCGGCAGACATGAGCCCGGCGTTCCCGTTACGTCCGCTCCCAGTTCCCATCACAATCATGACCAGTTCCTCAACGAGGACA
>CAYNWJ010000693.1:0-1633 GCA_964400815.1 uncultured bacterium | reverse complement strand
AATGTATTATAGCTGTTTTCCGTGCTGATACTTTTTGCCGGGGCATCAAACTTGACCACAAAAATAATATTTGTAGGCTATAAAAGCAAGATAATTCGAAAGACACTCCCTTTGCTCATGATAAAAGAAATTCGGCATACGGATTGTCAAATATAGGGTGCCACAAATTTCATTATTGTGCCAACTATTAACTTGCCACCCCGGCCGCCCCAGGCATATCTTAAAAAAAGCCATACTCATTCGCACGGAACCGTCATTTCACTCTCAAAGGAGGCTTCACATGAAAAGCCGGCAGGATCCCGGCAATCACGACATATCGAACCCCGATTTCTGGATCGACGCCTGGGAGCGCACGCTTTCCGGAACGCCCTACACAGTGCACAAAGGATACGCCACCGCGGGATTCTGGGACAACATGGCCGGCCGTTACGACCGGGATGACAGCGACGCGCGTAAAACGGTCGATAGCATCCTCGGCATTCTCGACCGTCACGACTGCCTCTTCGAGGGAATGCGGGTCCTGGACATCGGCTGCGGTACGGGGACCCTGGCGCTGGCCCTCGCCCGCCGCGGGGCCTACGTGACCGCGCTGGACTTCTCAGAGGGCATGCTCGAACGGCTCGAAGCGAAACTGAATGACGATGTGCGGGGCATGATAGAGCCGGTGCGCGCCGACTGGGACGGCATCGACCTCGCCTCGCGCGGGTGGACGGGCGCGTTCGACCTGGCCGTCGCCAACATGACCCCGGCGGTCAGACGGCCCGGCGCCTTTCTCACGGTCATGGAGGCTTCGCGCGGTTCCTGCTTCATGAAGGGATGGGCGGGACGGCGTCGGAACATACACCTCGAGGAGCTCTGGCGCATCGTGCGCGGCGCGGAGATGAACGACCGTCCGCCGGACATCATATTCGAGTTCAATCTTCTCTATGCCCTCGGCCGCCATCCGTCCATGGAGTTTCAGCCGGTTGAGTGGGAGCGTTCCACCCCGGCCGAAGAGCTGGTGAGCCAGTACATGGAATATTTCTCGGGTATCGGGGATACGGCGGGCGACACACTGCGTTCGAAAATCGCGGGCTATTTCGAAACCGTCAGCGAAAACGGCATGGTGACCGAACGGTTCCGCGGGCACACCGGGACGATCGTCTGGCATGTGGATGAGGGCGATGGAAGGACGGGTTAGCCCAGGTAGTATCCCGCGGCGCCCGCACACGCCGCCAGCACACAGAGGCACACGGCGCACCAGTCGGTCCGGGTGAAACGCGGAAGATCCGGCGTGTCGTCGGCGAATCCCCCGCGCAGCTCGAGGCTCACCGCGGTCTGCTCGGAATAGCGCATGGCGGCGAGCACGACCGGGAGCGCCACGGGGAGCCAGCGGGTGGGCCGCCACAGGCTCCTGAGCTTCATGCCGCGCGCCCGCTGCGCATCGATCACGACGCCGATTTCACGGGCCAGCCGCGGCAGGAGATTGATGACATGGGCGAGGATCTGGCTGAGGGTTTCCGGCATGCGGACCGCCCTGAACGCAGCGATGATGTCCCGCGGATCGGTGGAAAGCACAACGGCGAAGTTGACAAGGATGAGGATGATGAACCGGAGGGCGTAGCGCAGTCCCTCCGCGAGACCGAAAAGCGCA
>CAYNWJ010000692.1:0-1640 GCA_964400815.1 uncultured bacterium | reverse complement strand
GAAGCGACGGAGGGGTTATACAATGGAGCCAAAACGTATAAATGTATGCTTACTTGACTTGATACCCGGTTTCCCATCATTTTTGCATTTCCCCGGGCGCAGTATCATCCTATCTTTCAGCAACAACCGATCATTCCACCTCTTGTGCGAGGATATGGACGATGAGACGCCTCACCCGACCGCTGCTTTCTTCCCTGATTCTCCTGGCAATGCTCCTGTCATCGGATGCCATCTCCCAAGCCCGGCCGGTGATCCGGGTCTGGCCGGGTGACGCACCCGGGGAATCCCTGACCGGCGAGCCCGAGACATTCGAGGACGATCGCGTCTATCACGTGAACGACCCGACGTTGACAGCCGTGCTCCCCCGTGACGGTTCCGCTAACGGCGCCGCGGTGATCGTCTGTCCCGGCGGGGCCTACAGGCGGCTCGCGATCGGTCACGAAGGATGGGAGGTGGCAGAGTGGCTGGCGTCGCTCGGATACGCCGCCTTCGTTCTCAAATATCGAATGTACGATTACGGTCAGCCGGCGCCGGCGCAGGACATCCAGCGCGCGGTCCGTGTTGTGAGAAGCCGCGCCGCCGAATGGAACATCGATTTCCACCGCATCGGCGTTATGGGATTCTCGGCGGGAGGACACGTGGTGTCGTCGGCGGCCACCCATTTCGCCGACCACCTGTACGGACCGGTCGACAGCATCGACCAAACGAGCGCGCGCCCCGATTTCGCGGTTCTCATCTACCCGGTCATCTCCATGGAGGACAGTGTCACCCATGCCGGCTCGAAGAAGAACCTTCTCGGCGAGAACCCATCACCCGCGCTCGCGGCCCGCTGGTCGAACGACCGGCACGTCACCCCGGACACGCCGCCGTCATTCATCGTCCACGCCACCAATGACACGGGCGTCCCCGTGGAGAACAGCCTCCGGTTTTACCGGGCGCTCGTCGGAAACGGGGTCAGCGCAGAACTGCATGTGTTCGGGAAGGGCGGCCATGGTTTCGGGCTGGGCCGGGGACACGGGGCTGTGGATGCCTGGCCGGGACTGTGCGAGCGGTGGATGGAGGGATTGTGGAAAGAGTGAATGCTTCATGACACGTACTCCTGCGAAATACTATCATTGTGCGACCTTAAACTCACCAATTCGAAAATTGAACAGCACCCGGAGCCTCCAATGAAATCCTGGAAGAAATGGACACTGGTCATCATCGCCGTTATGGCTGTCGCCGCGTTCGTCCTGGCGGCCATGTACTGGCCCACCATCAGAATTCTCACCGGCAGCGGAGAACTGAGCGGCGATCTGGACGTCATTCCCGAACCTGTGTCGGCTTCGCCCGGTCCCTTGACCTCGGGAGACGCCGACTGGACATCGTGGCTGGGACCGAACGGCGACAACAGAAGCCTGGTCACCGGCATCCTGACCGACTGGTCCGGGGGACTGGAAAAGCTCTGGGAGGTGCATTATCTCTGCCAGGGATCGACCAGTGGAACATGGTCGGCGCCGGTCATCAGGGGAAACAGGCTGGTGGTGACCGGACGGAGCGGGGAGCGCGACCTGGTGTTCTGTCTCGATCCTTCGAGCGGCGCGCTCCTCTGGGAGCAGTCCTATGAGGCGAACGCCACTCCCAGTCACGGTTCAGGTCCC
>CAYNWJ010000691.1:0-1642 GCA_964400815.1 uncultured bacterium | reverse complement strand
GAACAGATCCAGGAACTCCAGGTCCAGCTCGTCGTCCGGCTTGGTGATGCCCATGATGACGATGTCGTCGCGGGTCCCCGGGAATGCGTTCGCGTCCTTCGGGTCGGTACGGAAGCCATACACGCCCCTCGTCAGCGCCAGGCCGCTCCGCCGCGTGCTGGCCTCTCCCGCGATGGAATTGTGGCGGCTGTAGCCGTAGATCAATCCGCCGTTGAGGGCTGTCTCTGCGCACATGTCCCCGATCTGTTTCAGGGTCCCCAGTTCGGAGAAGACCATTTCGATCTGGAGCATGACCTCGTTGTAGTAGTCGTCCATGAGCGGGTCTGTGATCTTCGCCCAGCCCGAGAAATACTGCCAGTCGATCTCATCGCCGGAAAGCTCCGGGCCGTCGCCCTTCACCGGTACCGACTCGCCCTTCGTCGCCATGATACGGCAGGCGTCGGCCAGCATCATCCAGATGGTGGTCTTTCCCACGATGCCGGAGACGGGGCCCATGGGCGCGGGCATGCCGGGAATGTGCATCAGTCCGCCCAGAGAAGTGGCGCGGTTGTCGATCCACAGATCGGCGTGGGGGCGGAGCTTCATCTCCTGTATGTCCTCGCGGAGAAGTTCCGGATAGCGGGCATCGCCGCTCCACGAGCTGGGGCAGCCGATGATGTAGACGCCCTTCCCGCGGGCCTCGGCGGCATTGCGGAACTGTCCCGATCCCAGGACGAGATCGCCCTTCCGCGCCCGGTCGAGATTGAATCCCGTGGTGAAGATCTCCGGCTCACCGTTACGGCCCTCCCAGGAATCGGCCTCGGTGTGGCCCGCGTCCCAGGCGACCTGATGACACGAATTTCCCCGCATCACGGTATCCGCGATCATCCGCGAAGCCTCCATCAGGTTCTGGGACTGGGTGTCGCGAATCCAGTCCAGACGGCCCCTCACCTTCTTGGAGTACTGTAGGGCGAGGGGCTCCCCGCCGAGAATGTCATCGTCCAGCTCGCCGCCGCGCGCCCGCGCAGCCATTCCCGCGATCCCCGCCAGTGACAGGGGCGCGATCCTGATAGCATCGCGTCGTTTCATCGTGTATGCTCCTTTCCGGTGATGAATGGCAAAAACCTCACGTACGGAAACACAGTGGGTATAGTGTATCATACCGGAGAAGGCAAAACAAGGATATTCATGCAAAAAGGGACGCCCGCGGTGGACGTCCCCTTGTGCCCATTCGTTTCTGTACGCGGCCTACTTGACCAGGAGCATCTTCCCACTTTTCGCGAATCCCTTCTCTTCCAGGCGGTAGAAGTATACACCCGAGGCCAGGTTCGAGCCGTCGAAGAGGACGGAGTGCGCCCCGGCGGTCATAGCGGCGTCGACGAGTGTCTCCACCTTCTGGCCGGTGACCGAGTAGACGGTCAGGCGGACGGTGCCTGGTTCGGCGAGTGTGTAGGTGATGGTGGTCGTGGGATTGGCGGGGTTGGGGGTGATGGAGACAGCGGGAGTTGCTGACGCATGTAAACCGCCTTCGGTGACGGGCTTCTCCGGATACATGAGGCTGGCGGTCGTATCGACATGCATACTAGGGTCATAGGTAATTCCGCATGCATCGTATGCCACATCAAGCAGACCGTAACCGGCATTGATTGACTCAGCTTTTTCT
>CAYNWJ010000690.1:0-1643 GCA_964400815.1 uncultured bacterium | reverse complement strand
TATCGGCTCACTTTTTACGTTTGCCAAATTTTACAGAAAATTAGGGACGCAATCGCACTCCTTTGCATCGATTCAAAATTGTACACCCTTACTATAAGCAAGATACCCCATATTATTCTCTTGACAAGCACAATATCTCTTTATTTATAAAAATATTATGAATTTATATAAGTAACAGTTTTTATTATCATAACTCAATAAATCATTCATTCCTTTCCCGCTGAAAAACCCGCCGGAAACGCCGCAACTCATTCTATCGCATACCGCTCCATGCCGCCAGAACATGAACACAAGTAACTCTGGAGCGGCTTCTTTCCCGCACATAAAAAAGGGGGCTCCCGCAATGAGAGCCCCCTCATGGAGTGTAGTGTATTTCCCGCCTACAGATCGAACCCCTCCATCAGCTCGTCGACATATATCTCCTCGCCGCGGCGGGCGGACTCGTAGAGCGCCTCGATGAGAAGAAGCGAGCGGAGACCCTCCTCGCCCGAGCAGACGAGTTCCTCGCCTTTCTCGACGGCGTCGATGAAGTTCCGCACCTGCTTGATGTGGCCCTCGACGGGGAAGGTCTGGGCGGAGGAAGCGGCGGTGCCGGCCTTGCCCGAGACGCCGGCGACGGTCTCCTCGGCGACGACTTCCTTGGAGTCGGAAACGGCCCAGCTTGTGATGGTATCCTCCACCAGGGTGGTGGAGCCGTGGGTGCCGTTGATGTGGAAGACATTCCCCTGGCCGGGATTGACCGATGAGGCGGTGTGGAGGCTGCCCAGAGCGCCGTTCTTCCAGGTGAGGATGGCGAGGGCCATGTCCTCGACCTCGATGCGCTCATGGGCCACCGTGTCGAACTTGGCGTAGATCTTCTCCACGTCGCCCATCATGTAGAGCATGAGATCGATGGCGTGGATGCCCTGGGTCATGGTCGCGCCGCCGCCCTCCTGGTCCCAGGTTCCGCGCCAGTCCGCGCTGTCGTAATAGGCCTGATTCCGCCAGTACTTGGCCGATACATCCGCGAAGACGATCTTCCCGAAGAGGCCGTCGGCGATGGCCTTCCTGATCCTGTTGGGCGCCTCCTCGGTGCGCTTCTGGAAGATGACGCCGAGCTTGACATCGTTGTCACGGGCGGCCCGGACCATGTTCACGGCGTCCTTGAGCTTGATGGCGATGCTCTTCTCCACCAGCGGATGCTTGCCCGCCTGTGCAGCGCCGATGGCGTGTTCGGCGTGCAGGCCCGAGGGGGAGCACACGCAGACGCCCTGTATGTCGTCGCGCCTGATCATCTCGCGCCAGTCCATGACCACTTCGCAGTCGTGCTTCTCCGCGAATTCATCCGCCTTGGCCCGGTCGAGGTCGGAGATCGCCACGATCTTCGCGTCGGGGTTCTCCTCGATCCCTTTCGCGTGATAGGTGCTGATGACGCCCGCGCCGATGATGCCGAATCCGAATTTCTCTGCCATGATTCCTCCGGTGTGTCAGGTATGAACGATGAATGTAATCCACGATGCGCCTGGATCGAGCTGAAAAAGATGTCCGGTTATCAGGTCAAACAAGCACGTTGCTTTTCGTCATGATAACCCCCTCCGGACTTCGTCCTCGTCCCCCTGGTTTGTTTAGAACAAGGAAAAAATGATAATATTGTTGTTGTGGTG
>CAYNWJ010000689.1:0-1646 GCA_964400815.1 uncultured bacterium | reverse complement strand
GGCCTTGCGCCAGCTCCCGCCGCCGTCGAGGGAATAGGCCGCGTCGAGCGAGAGTGAATCCCCCTCGGCGTCCGCGGCCTCATAGGCGATCACCACATCGCCCGACACCTGGTCCTCCCCGACCGACACCGAAAGCGTATGGGCAACATTGAGATCGAGCTCGAAAGAGGTTTCCGCATGAATTGCTTCGTCACCGTCACCGTCACCGGCCGCGCCGGCAGCGACCTTGAGCGCGACGGGGCCCCGGTATCCGGCAAGGTCCTCGCCGGCATGCCAGACGATGGCGCCCTCGTACCGCGTCGGCGGCAGGTCATCGGCGGGGACCTTCAGTCTGCACGGTCTCCATGTCTCCCCGTCGGTGGCGAAGGAAGCGCGCAGATCCAGAAGACGGTTCAGGGGATCGTGAAGGAGATAGGTGACGGGAACGGACGGTTCGCTCCAGGACGGGGGAACGCTGATGCGAATCGCCGGGTCCGTGCCGATCCTGAAAGGCGTGCCCCCCCAGTCGGCGACACTGACGTCGAACGCGTCGGCAACACGCACGCGGCAGCTGTCCGACGAGGCCGGGGGGACGGTCCAGGAGAAGGCGCCGGTTGACGCGTCGAGGGACCTGACCACGGGAGCCCATGTGACGCCGTCATCCGCCGACCAGTCGAGACGCACACGCTCGATGTTGTCCGCAATCCAGGCCACACGCTTCTTTTCGCCGGGGACAAGAAGCTCGCCGCCCGCGGGTGAAACCAGCTTCAGGCCGGGCTGCCGGGGATGGACGGTGAACGGGAGACTGTCGAACGACCGTATGGAACCGTCGTCCATGTGGAGGGTGACGCTCACGGAAACGGTGAGAAACTCGGTGCGGACGAAGGCGGGTTTCGTTCTGAACGCCGCGAACCACAGGAGGCCGTCACGGGGGGTGACACTGTCACGGGGCTTGACACCCACGCTGGTGATACGGACGAATCCGGGCCCCGTCGCACTGTCGATGGTCACCGAGCCCCCGGCAGACTGATCGAAGATGTTCACCCGGGGGGTGAGCCGGTCGCGTTCGACGCCGTTAATGGCGATCTCGTCGCCGGGAATGCGCGGGCCGGAAAGGTTGGCGTTCCAGGAAGCGCGGGATTCGTCCCAGCTGAACCCGATATCGGCGCGCAGGAGCCCGGCGCTGTTCTCCACGAGCACGGCGCATCCTATCCTGTCGTGGAAGCGTATTCCCGATATGGACGAGGCCTTTCGCAGGCCGTTTCCATGCAGGTCCGTATCGATGAACACCGCGGGAGCGGGGCGTCCCATGACCGGGTCCACCTCCGCCCTGGATTCACGGCCGGGCATGGAGAATACCAGCAGGACGCACAAACCCGCCGCGATGAAGATACGGAAGGAGTGTTTCACCGCTCTGCGTTTTCCGGTTGCGCTGAGAATATCGGCCGCCTTTCACCGGCGCGGCTCCCCGCCGTCGCCGCTGTTCGGAATCCGGGTATCCAGTTGTGTCAGCATGCCGCCGTGCGTCAGGATAACCCCCTCCGGACTTCGTCCTCGTCCCCCTCACAGGGGGACCCATGCGCCGCCGGCGGAGGGGTTATATAATCGTTTGCCGGTTATCAAGTTAAGTCAGCATCCATATACGTTGATAGTGACCGGGCCTGAAA
>CAYNWJ010000688.1:0-1651 GCA_964400815.1 uncultured bacterium | reverse complement strand
CTCTTTTTATTGCCTCCAAAACACCTTTCCTATACCATAGTATCTCTTTTAAAAAAGAAAAGGGGTCAGGGGGTGAGTTTGATTCAGCTCGTGACGACGCTCTGTCCCGAATTCAATCGAAACAGCCTGATAACACTGTATATACCATTGTTATACAGTGACATACGCTGTCTTCTGCAATCAATTAACCGGACACTATTGAGCCGCGGTCATTCGAGGCCGGTGAGCACCTTTTCCATGATGTCCAGGCTCTCGTCCGCCTCGTCCTTCGTGATCACGAGGGGCGGGGCCACACGGATGACATTGCCCGAGACCGCGCCGATGATGAGACCGTTCTCGCAGCACTTGTTGATGATGGTGCGGGTCATTTCGGGATTCCGCTCCTTCGTCTTCCTGTCCTTCACGATGTCCAGGCCCATGACCAGGCCTCTGCCGCGGACATCGCCCAGATAGCGGCACTTCTCCTGCATGGCGGTCAGGCGTGTCTTCATGTGCCCGCCGATGGTGCGGGCGTTCTCCACCAGCTTCTCCTCGTCGAAGATGTCGAGGATGGCATGGGTGGCGGCGCAGCAGAGGGGATTTCCGCCCCAGGTGGAGCTCATGTCGCCCTGGTCGAGGGAGGCCATGACCCGTGATTCCGCCAGGAGACAGGAAATGGGCATGCCGGAGCCGATGCCCTTGCCGATGGAGACGAGATTGGGCTTCAGTTCCTCCCATTCCAGGGCCAGGAATTTGCCCGTCCGGCCGAAGGAGGACTGGACCTCGTCCAGGATGAACACGATGCCGCGGTCACGGCACCATTCCTCGAGGGACTTCAGGAACCCTTCGGGCGGGAAGATGAAACCCGAAGCGCCCTGATAGGGCTCGATGATGAGGCCCGCGAGGGACCCCGTGGACTGGGCGTTCACCGCGCCGTCCATGAACTCGAGCACCTGTCCGGCCACATCACCCTCGTCGGAGCCGAAGGGATTGCGGTAGGGATCGGGGAAGGGAACGTAGATCATGCCCGGCATGATGGGGCCGAACTGCTTCTTCGTTGACATCTTGCCCGCCAGACTCATGGTGCCCATCGTCCGGCCGTGGAAGCCGCCGAAGAAGGAGATCATCTCGAAATTGCCGGTGAACCGCTTCGCCACGCGGACAGCCGAGTCAACCGCCTCGGAGCCGACCGTGGCGAAAAACGCGTTGTCGAGATGGTCCGGCGCCCGCTGCACCATCTTTTCGGCGAGGGTGACACGCTCGACCGTGGGGAAATCATAGCAGTTGAGCAGACGTTGGGCCTGTGCGCCGATGGCGTCGGCGAGTTTCGGATGGGAATGGCCCACGTTTGTCACCAGCACGCCGCTGGTCCAGTCGAGGAATGTGTTTCCGTCCACGTCCCAGACCGTGCAGCCCTTGCCGTGATCCCAGACAATGGGCGCCTGGTAGCCGAGACAATGGGACTCGTATTTCTCCGACAAATCCTTGTACTTTTTCGATTCCGGGCCCGGAATCGGGGTCTTCACATTAGCAACCATCGGTAGTCCTTATGGGTGAGTATGGTGCATTCGCGTGTTCTTTCCACGACGAGGGGGCAGTTCGCAACCGCCCCCGTCGTTCATTATTATTGCTCCGGTGGCTAAATACCTTAAAGATGTCTCGGGGGTTATCT
>CAYNWJ010000687.1:0-1659 GCA_964400815.1 uncultured bacterium | reverse complement strand
GCGCTTGTCCGGACAGGACGCACCCGCCATGAGTGAACCGACCCTTCAGACAACGACACACCGCATTGTCACCGGCGACGCCCGGGACATGAGCGCTTTCCCCGACGGGAGCGTGGACCTGGTGGTCACCTCGCCGCCCTATCCCATGATCGAAATGTGGGACGGGGTGTTTTTCGGGCTCGATCCAGGTATCGGGGATCGTTTCGGAGACGGCAGGTACGACGGGGTCTTCTCGGCCATGCACGACGCGCTCGGGGCCGTGTGGAGCGAGTGCGCCCGACTGCTCCGCCCCGGTGGTATCGCCTGCATCAACATCGGCGACGCCACCCGCACGCTCGGGGGGGCGTTCAGGCTCTGGCCCAACGCCGCCGAGGTAATACGCCGTATCGCCGAGGGTCCGGGTCTGACGCCGCAGCCGTCCATTCTCTGGCGCAAGGTGTCCAACAAGCCCAACAAGTTCATGGGCTCCGGCATGCTCCCGCCGAACGCCTATGTGGCCCACGAGCACGAGTCCATTCTCGTCTTCCGCAAGGGGCGAAAGCGCCGGTTCGAGGTGTCGTGCCCCCGCCGGTACGAAAGCGCCTATTTCTACGAGGAACGGAACGCCTGGTTCTCGGATGTGTGGTTCGACCTGAACGGCGCACACCAGGCCATGAAAAACGGCGGCGGGTACCGGGAGCGCAGCGGGGCCTTTCCGCTGGAAATGCCCTGCCGGTTGATCCACATGTTCTCGGCCTATGGCGACACCGTGCTCGATCCCTTCCTGGGCACGGGGACCACCACGGCGGCGGCGATGATCCTCGGCAGGAACTCGGCAGGCATGGAGATCGATCCGGCGGTGGCGGCCGCGCTCGACGGTGTCGTTCCCGATATTCCGGACCTGGCGCGGCGTTACAACCGGGAGCGCATAGAACGGCATCTGATGTTCATCGAGCGGTACGGGGGTACGGCGGCGCATGTGAACCGGCATCACGGCTTCCCGGTGGTGACCTCGCAGGAGCGGGAGATACGGCTGTACGACGCGACTGAGGCGACAATGCCGGCGAACGGGGAATACACCGTGCCCTACCGGCCGGTTGACGAGGGGTAGGGGACGCTTCCTACAGCCGCGCCCGGAGGATGCGTTCGAGATCGCCTTCGTCCAGCGGTGCGGGATTGTTCTTGAGGCCGGTCGCCGCGATGATGCGGGGGATGTCGGCTTCGGTGACGCCGAATGTCCCGAGTCGGGGGATTTCGAGGGTGTCCGTCCAGCGGTCCAGGATGTCAAGCAGTCGGTCGCAGTTCTCGTCGGCGCGCCCTCGCCGTCCCGAGAGCGCCGCCCCTGCACGGGAGAATTTTGCCAGCGCCACGGGAGAACCGGCGCCGTCCCGCAGTCTTTCGACGGTTGCACGCATGGACGGTGCGAGCAGGGCGCCGCACACGACGCCGTGGGGAATGTCGAACAGTCCGCCCACCGATGACGCGAACCCGTGGACGACCCCGAGACCGGCGTTCGCCAGCGTGATTCCCGACATGAGGGCCGCGTATGACATGCCCGCGCGCGCGTCGATGTCATCTCCGGAAATGACTGCCGCGACCAGTGACCGGGCGGCGTGTTCCAGCCCGCTCATGGCCAGGGCGTCGGTGGGAGGTGCCGCTCCTGTGGATACGAATGACTCA
>CAYNWJ010000686.1:0-1659 GCA_964400815.1 uncultured bacterium | reverse complement strand
ATGGGCGCCGATGATGAACGGCATCAATGGCGACAGGACCCAGCCCAAACGGACCGGCATGATCTATACCCACGTGTTCCACATCGTCCGGGAAACGGCCGAGGAGTTCGCGGCGCGGTATGGTGTCGGGACGGTTGTCGACTCATTCGACGGGATGGTCGGGAACGTGGATGCGCTTATCATCGATGCGGTGTTCCAGACACCGTGGATATACAAGATGGCCGAGCCCTATCTCGCGGCGGGTATACCGGTGTTCAGCGACCGGCCGGGATTCGACGCCGTGTGGAAGGTCAGGCGCACCATCGAGCTGGCGAAGAAATACGACACACCCTTCTGGTGCGGATCATCCCTCGAACGAATGTATCAGTGCATTCAGGCCGCAGAGCACAATCCCCCCGAGACCATACGGGGCTATGAAATATGGAGCGAGGGCACGCCGGACTACTACACCCACGGCCTGCACGGTGTCTGGTGGACCCACAAGGCAACCGGCGGCGGCATCCACGCCATCGCCCACGATGTCGAGGACTGGAGCAAGGGAGGCGGCGTTTCCACCATCGTCCACAAGGACCACGGCGGCGGACCGTTCATGGGCAGGCTTATACATGACAAGAAGGAAAACTGCCTGATCTGGATGAAATTCGAGGGAAAGGACATGATCTACCGGTATGACACCGGGCACTGGCCGACCTTCGTCTATCTGCCTCTCCTCCTCACCGCACAGGATGTTTTCTATCACGGCATGGACGGTCTACCCGAGAGTTATGACAGCTTCCTCGAGAAATGTACCTTCTTCCTCGCCGGGTTCAGGTCGCACCTGCGGGAGAACGGGGATTTCGTGGAGCTCGCGCAGCTGGACGAGGACTGGGCCGTGGGATGTCCCTGGGGACATCCGCGTATGGCGGGAAAAGACATATACGACGCCTGGACAAGGCTCCTGGGTCCCGAGAAGGGCGAGATCCGGCCACCGGAATGATATCGACAACACCACCTGCGATCACGGATCACTCCAACGCGAACTCCATGTGCACGGTAACACGGATGTCCTTCTCGCGGGTCGAAGTCCTGTGAAGGCCATAGGCCGCCACTTCCGTGGAATAGGGCTCGGTGATCTGAAAGATGCCGGCCCGGGCGTCGAGGATGTTTCCGACGCTCATGTTTTCGGACGAGCTGGCGATCTCCTCCGCCCTCAAACGCGCGTCACGGGCCGCTTCCGCGAGCAGTTCACGCTTCAGGTTGTCCAGGTCGGTGTAGAAATATTCGAGCTGGGAATTTTCGAGAACGATGCCCCGTGAGACAATGGCGTCGGGATTGAGCGCGAGCGTTTCGATAGCCCCGATCTTCTCCGATATGACGAGGAGCGACTGCTTGATGTCATAACGGTCGATGACACCTTCCCTGCCGAACATGGGATTGGTGGTCAGAGGCTGCACGAGAATGGCCGCAGGATCGAGCCCGGCCTCGACGAGCCGTTCGGTAATGTGTTCCAGGTCTTCCCTGATGAGCTTGTAGGACTCCGCCAGACGGTCCGTTCCGCTTCGGCGGGCGATCATGATCTGCCATTTGACAGTATCGGCGTCGAACCGCTTTGTGGCGCTGCCCACGACCTTGATGGAGGCGTCGTTGTCCCGCGCCTCATAGAACGAAACACCGAATACC
>CAYNWJ010000685.1:0-1667 GCA_964400815.1 uncultured bacterium | reverse complement strand
GTACGCCGTTTGAACCATGATTAATGGGATGAAAGGATTGACAGGATTGTAATCGTGGTTCATCCGGTAATCCCGAACATCCCGGTTCAGC
This sequence comes from uncultured bacterium, assembly GCA_964400815.1. Lineage (GTDB taxonomy): Bacteria > Latescibacterota > Latescibacteria > Latescibacterales > Latescibacteraceae. Next base: position 1,576 of record CAYNWJ010000685.1, on the reverse strand, counting down.
ATATGAAAACCGCCGAAGCAAATGTGTTTGCCGGAAAATGGGGGATAGTCTGCCGCGTCTGATCCTTGCTATTCTCCGCAGCTTTGCCTATCTTGGCATGATGTGAAAAATTCCTCCATTCCATCGGAGAGGACGTGTCCGCACTCGATGAACTCATACAGGTGATGCACACCCTCCGCGCCCCCGGCGGCTGTCCCTGGGACCGTGAACAGACCCACCGGAGCCTCAAGCCCTATTTCCTGGAGGAGGTCCATGAGGCGCTGGAGGCGATCGACGCCGGATCGGACGAGCAGCTCCGCGAGGAACTGGGCGACGTGCTCCTGCAGGTGGTGTTCCATGCCGAGATCGCCGCGGAGGAGGGGCGTTTCGATATCGAGGACGTGGCCGGCGGCATCGTGGAGAAGCTCAAACGCCGTCATCCGCACGTTTTCGGCGACACGACGGTCCGGAACGCCGCCGATGTCACGGTGAACTGGGAGGCCATCAAGCGACGTGAAAAACGCGAAAAAGGCGAGCGCAGCGGGGGATCGGTCCTCGACGGGCTTCCGCGCAGCCTTCCCGCCCTGATCCGCGCCCGGCGCATCCAGGAGAAGGTGTCACGGTTCGGTTTCGACTGGGAGCGTTCGGAGGAGGTGATGCTCAAGATCGAGGAGGAGCTCCGGGAACTCAAGGAGGCCAGCGCGGCGGCGGACCTCGACGCCGTGGAGGAGGAACTGGGCGACCTGCTTTTCGCCGTGGCGAATCTCGCGCGATTCGTTTCGGTCTGCCCGGAGGACGCCCTCGGTAAGACCATCGACAAGTTCCAGTCACGGTTCAGGTACATCGAAAGCGAGCTTCCCAAGCGCGGAAAGAAGCTGGGCGAGGCCTCGCTCGAGGAGATGGACGAGCTGTGGGAGGAGATAAAAAGGCGGGAACGCGGCGCGGAAACGGGAACATGAACAGCGCCCCCGCCTGTGAAAAATCCGTGAAATGTCAACCGTTATTATTCTTCATAACCAACCACCATCATCTTTCGGAGGAACCGTCATGGCAAAGGTCTACACTGAGCATCACCGTTATCTTCCCAAATCGCCCGAGGAGGCCTTCCCCACTCCCGGCTATCTTCCCGTATCCGCCATCATGGTCAGCGTTGCCGACTTCGACACAGGCATCCCGAACATCATCCCCGCGGTGGGCTGGGGCTGGCTGAACCGTCATCCGCTCATCCTCGGCGTGGCGGTCAACACCAAGGACTACAACAACGACTATTATCCCCGCGGCTCGCATCCCATTCTCACGAAGACCCGCGACTTCGTCATCAACATCCCCACAGAGGACCTGCGTGAAAAGGTCACCCGCTGCGGCGAGCTTTCCCGCCACAAGGACCCGAAGGTGGACAAGTTCAAGGAAGCCGGCCTCACCGCCGTTCCGGGCAAGAACGTCAATTCGCCCCACATCGCCGAATGCCCCATCAGCTATGAGTGCATCCTGCTCGACGTGGTGCCGCTCGGCTCCCACGATCTTTTCCTGGGCGAAGTGGTCGGCTGCTACACCGAGGGCGAGGTGGTCGAGGTTCAGACCCTGCACGGCGAGGACC
>CAYNWJ010000684.1:0-1678 GCA_964400815.1 uncultured bacterium | reverse complement strand
CGGGGGTTGCGTCGAAAAGAATGACGATTGACCAACCGCCGTTTGAACCATGATTAATGGGATTCAAGGATTGACAGGATTGTAATCGTGGTTCATCCCGTAATCCTGAAAATCCCGGTTCAGAAACTGAAAAACCTCGAAATATATGTTTATGCCGGAAAATGGGGGATTGTCAGAGACCGCGGTTGATTGCCAAGAGAAGAAAATCATGCTATATTACAATTACATGGAAAAACCGCACACCAACCCTGCAATCACTTTTGCAGTGGAGGATACATTATGGAAGAGCTTTCGAACCGTGAGGCGTTTCTCAGGCGCATGGACGCCCAGTTGAGCATCTGCGAAAAGGAATTCCAGTCCCTGGTGGAATCCCTCGATGAAGTGGACCGTCAGAAATACTACACCCAGATCGAGGAGCTTCGGGAAAAACTCGACAAATCATGCGGCACCATGCCGGCGGTCAGAACGGCCGGGGACGATGTCTGGACGGACATGGTCCGGGGGGCGGAACGGGCGGTGAAGGATTTCAACAACGCTTTCAACCGCTTCATCACGGCCATCGGAAGGCGCACGGGCGGCGAAAAGGGGTAACCCGTTCCTTCCGCCTACAATACCGCACACCATGGCCGGATCCGTCTCCGAATACCATGCGGTCCCGGTTGCCTGCGGATGTGATCTTTGCCGCATCTCCGACACGAAAGACCTGTATGCCCATTGTCAGCCTGTTTAAGAACGCCCTGAGCGAGTTTATGGACGACGACCTGTTTTCATTTGGCGCGGCTCTTGCGTTCTACACCGTTCTCTCTCTCTCGCCCCTGCTGATCATCGTGGTGTCCCTCACCAGTTTTATCGGTTTCGAGGCCCAGCAAACCATCGTCGACAAGATCGGGATGTTCATCGGACCCCGCGCCAGCGATGTCGTCGAGATTGTGCTCGAAAACGCCTATGTAAAAAAGTTCGCGGGCACGGTGTCCGCGGCGGCGGGTGTGGCCGTGCTCCTTTTTTCGGCCACAACGGTTTTCGTACAGCTCCAGAAGGCCATGAATCGCATCTGGAATGTCCGTGTGGTGAAGGGCGGACGGATCAGAAATTTTCTCTGGCGGCGCGTCGTCTCCCTCGGCATCGTTGCCACCATCGGGATCGTGATGTTCACATCAGTGGTTGTCAACGCCCTGATAGAAATACTGATGGGCGACATCGTGGGGATCGAAGTCATCAATACCATTGTGTCCTTCGCCGTGTACATGTTTCTTTTCGCGCTTCTGTTCAAATACGTGCCCGATGTGGAGCTCGAGTGGCGCGATGTCCGGATGGGGGCGCTGATCACCGCCGTGTTCTTCATCGCGGGACGGTATCTGATCGGAAAGTACATGGTCATGAGCGGTATCGGTTCGGCGTATGGCGCGGCGGGATCGCTCGTGGTGCTGCTGCTCTGGGTGTATTATTCCACGCTCATCGTGTATTTCGGCGCGGTGGTCACGCATATCTACACACTGCGTTTCGGCAGCAAAATCTCACCGAAGAGCCGTGCAGACTGGATCGACAGGTCCAAGGTCGAAAAGCATACCTGAACCCCGGATGGTCCCCCGCTTGAGAGGGGGGGAAAGGATCAGAACCCATCCCCCGGCCCCTTATCTTAAGTCTTTAAGAGATACTATGGTATAGGAAAGGTGTTTTG
>CAYNWJ010000683.1:0-1680 GCA_964400815.1 uncultured bacterium | reverse complement strand
TCTTCCGCCTTCGACAGGATCATCGGGTGGGGGCTTATTCCTCCGGTGAGGACGAGACACTTTGTAGAGGTCTCGAGAGCGGCCACCTGGAGGTCCGTCCTGTCGCCGCCGGTGATCACAGCCTTGTTGCGCATCTTCCTGAACCTGGCCGCGGCGGCGTCGAACGACATGGCCCCGATGATGAAATTCTGTATCAGGTTGTCCGATTTTTCCGCGGCGGCGACGATTTTTCCGCCCAGGGCCTCGGACAGTTCTTTCGTTGTGACGGCCGAGATCACCGGGTCGTCGTGGAGCATGCCCATCACCGGCACACCGGCCTTCTCGAGGAAAGGAATCACGTGTTTTTCCATGAACTTCTCATGGTCCGGGTTGACCCTGTTGAAAATCAGCCCCCCGAACCTGTCGCCCAGCCTCTCCCGCCAGGCGAGAACTGTATCGATCCCCCGGTCTTCTTCGTATCGCTCCACGTACAGCACCGAGCAATCGTATTTCTCTATCAGGGCCTTGCCGCTGAATCCCACGGAGCGCCCCTCGTCCATGGTGCGCCCCCCCTCGATGATAACGACGTCCCTGCCTTTTGCGAGTTTGCGATAAGCGGCGTCGACGGTTTTCTCGACGTCTCCGGCCTTTCCTTTGAGAACGCTCATCTTGAAGTCGTGCGTGAGCAGCACGGGGCTTATATCCGCGGGGGACTCCTTCAGGCCGAGGTGTTTCGCGGCGGACAGCGCATCGTAATCCGCCATAATACCGTCTTCCGTCAAAGTCGGCGCGGTGCCGCACGGTTTGAAGAAACCCACTTTTTTCTTTTTCTTTTTCAGGGCCATCGCCGTGCAGATGGCGACCATCGTTTTGCCGCAGTACTGACCGTCCGAACCAACGAAAATGTTTCTCATTTCTTTCCCCCTCCCGCGGGTTTGCCGAAATCGGGCAGCCCGATCTCGGGATTGAAGCTGAACCGCGCGTCGATGGAATAAACGCCCCTGCCTTCATCGAGCGCTATCAGCGGGTTGATGTCCATTTCGGTTATCGTCTCGAAGTCGCAGACCAGGGCTGATATTCGCCGCAGGCAGTCTCTGACGGCTTCTATGTCTTTAGGCGGCTCGCCCCTTGCGCCAGTGAGCAGTTTTATGCTCCTGATGCCGAATATCATTGTATTTATATCGTCTTCGGACAGCGGGGCCACGCGGAAGATGATGTCCTTGTGTATTTCAACGTATATCCCGCCGAGGCCGAACATTACCAGGGGGCCGAACTGCGGGTCCCGGTCCATGCCCACGACGAGTTCTCTCCCGCCTGTTATCATCCGGTGGATCTCTACCCCGTATATGACGGCATTCGGGGCCGCGCGCCGGCTGTTCATAAGCACTCTGTCGTACGCCGAGGCCAACTGATCGCGGTTCGCTATACCCACGGCCACCGCCCCGATGTCCGACTTGTGGGATATGTCCGGCGAGGCCACTTTCATCACCACCGGATATTCGTATTTCTCCGCCAGCGCCGCCGCTTCTTCAAGGTCTTCCGCGGTTGCATAGTCGGGAACCCTGATTCCGGTGTGCTTGATTATCTTCAGCGCTTTTTCCCCGCCTGCGTGGTCCTTGTTCTTTTCCACGCTGTCCGTGATCTCGCCGGCCACCGATTTCCGGTCATACTCCGCGGCCCTGTACTCCGGCGCCGGTTTCT
>CAYNWJ010000682.1:0-1684 GCA_964400815.1 uncultured bacterium | reverse complement strand
GAAGTGCCTGATGCCCCCCCAGCCGGTGCCGACCCAGAGATCACCCGCCTCATCGAAGAAAATCGACTGCACCCTGTATTCACCCAGGGCGCTGTTGGTGGCATCGTAGGTCCTCCAGACACCGTCCCTGTAAAAGGAAAGACGGTCCTTGATGTGATCGTCGGAATAGGAAAGCCAGGGTACGCCATCGTGGTCCAACTCGATGATGGACAACTGATTGGAGAGGATGCCATCCTCCCGGAAAAAGCGTTCGAATGTGCCGTCGTTCCTGTCCCAGCGCACGACGCCTCCATCGGTGGCAGTCCACACATAGTCACCGTTGGTGGCGATGTCCGCGATATTGTTGCCGTTCAGATACCTGGTCCAGATACCCTCTCCGTTCGCCGGCCCTGCGAAGGCAAAAAAAACAGCCGTAGATACCGCGATTATGAGCGTTTTCATCTCAAGCCCCCTTCACATTCCACCAGAGCCCCGAAGGGCCCCGGTCATTCCACTGTCATCCACTGTACCTCCTATGCTTAAACGCTCGAACACGCGAAACGATACCATCATATCCCCGTCATCATGCACGACGGCATCATTTGATCATCCGCCGGCGCCTAGTGCTCCCTCACGACCCTGAACCCGGTGAAATAGCCCGTGCGGTCAGGCTTGTCGTTGATGCGGAAGGCGCACCGGCAATAGGACGCCTCGCTGAACCAGCTTCCACCCCTGAGCGATTTATAGGCGCCGCTGTCGGGGCCGGTGGGATTGTCGGTCCCGGCGGAATCGTAGCCGCCGTACCAGTCGTTCGTCCATTCCAGAACGTTGCCGTGCATATCGTACAGCCCCCACTTATTCGGCTCTTTCTCCGCCACGGGATGGGTCTTCTCGAGACTGTTCCCGCTGTCGTATCCGTACCATCCTGCCGCGGCCAGGTCGCGCTCGGTTTCTCCCAGGTAGAATCCGGTGGCGGTTCCGGCCCGGCAGGCATATTCCCATTCCGCCTCGGTGGGAAGCCGGAACCCGTTCTTCGAAAAATCGCACGAACCCGATTCCACATCATAACACGGCTCGAGACCGGCCTCGACGCTGAGGGCATTACAGAAGGCGATGGCGTCGAACCACGTCACACTTTCCACGGGGAGGTCGTCATCGCCGGTGAAATGCGAGGGATTCTCTCCCGTCACCGCCCGGTACTGCCCCTGGGTAATCTCCGTCGCGCTCATCCCGAACGCATCGATGGTCACCCGCCGTATCGGCTGTTCGTCATCCTCCACATCGTCGCCCATCGAAAAATCACCGCCGGGTATGGGCATCATCCTGATGCCGTGGATATCGGAAGGTTCGATTGACTGCGCAGCTGAATCCACCGGGCCCGCCAGGCACAGCAGAAAAGCCGAAAGAACGACGTTGACAGCCACGGCTCGGGGAAAGGAACACCTGAAGAACATCCGCATGAGTATACCTCCGTAATGGTTTTCCCATGTTTGCGTATAGATGATTATCTCGTTATAATATAATCTATTAAACGGCATGTGGCAAAATAAACATGGAGACCGCTTCCGGGAATCATTCCGGCCCGGCGGCTGAAATCCTTTTGAGAATCGGCCGCCCAAGTGTATTATACAAAGGGGGTATCAAGTTAAGTAAGCATACATTTATACGTTTTGGCTCCATTGAAAACACCATGTATTATTGTATA
>CAYNWJ010000681.1:0-1695 GCA_964400815.1 uncultured bacterium | reverse complement strand
CAGCGTCCCATGCGCTGCATTCGCGGCGTGAGCGGTGGCCCAGCTCTTCGAGGAAGAATGACATCTTGAGGTGGCCGACGGCATAGGGGGCCATCATGAGCTCGAAGGCGTGGAAATGTTCGAGGATATGCGAGCGTATGAACGAGCCGGTGGAACCGTCGCCGTACTTCGTTTCGTATTCCCGCACGGCCTCCCGGCAGGCGTGGGCGACGAAGGTCATGGTGCCCGCGGCGGGGTCCAGGAGGGTGACCGAGGGGTCGGCCAGACCGTCGGCCTTTCCGAAGGTGTCCTTGAGAATGCGGTGTATGGAGCGGACGATATAGGAGACCACGGCTTCGGGGGTGTAATAGACGCCCCGCCGTTCCCGTTCGCCGGGGTCGTATTTGGCGAGGAAGGTCTCGTAGAAATGAACGACCGGGTCGCTTCCCCTGCCGTCCCGGTAGTACCGCTCGAGGATGCCCCGTGCGTCGGCGACGGCGAGCACCTCTGCGATGTCGTCGATCAGCCATTCGATCTGTTCGGGAAGCTCGCTCAATGAAACATACCGGAACACGTCCCGCAGGATGCCGATGGTGTGGGGGATGTTGTCGAACGCCTGACGGCGGGTGAAGCCCTCACCGGTGCGGGTGCGCGCGGCGAAAAGGCCGTAAGTGATGGTCTGGGCATAGAGATCGGCGAAATCGTGGGGCTCCAGTCCGGCGATGAGATAGGTCTTGAAGGCCTCGTAGAATCCCGCGAGGTCGCCCGGTTTCCCCGAAAGCTCACGCTCCAGTTCCCCTTCCACCACGAAGCGGAAGAATTTCGTCCGCTTCGCCAGTTCCACAGCCAGTTCCTCGGCGGTGTATGTCCGTGGCACCGAGAAGGAGAAGAACCTTTCGAGCAGGTCCATGAGCTCTGGCTCGTTCTCCACCGGCGGAGCCTCGCCAAGTTTGGTGAGGACGAAGTTCCGGCCCGCGCTGACGGTTTCCACGGGCTCGCCGTTGCGATAAAGCCTGAATTCGATGAAGTTCGTCAGGATGAAATTGGGGAAGGTGCCGCGGTAGCGCCTGACCTGTTCCGAATCCTCGATGATATCGAGCCGTTCCTCGGTCGGCGGCTTGGCCTCGATATAACCGGTGATGCTGTCGCGGCCGTTCCAGATGCGAAAGTCGGGATTGCCGCCCCCGGTTTTCTTCGGGAGCGCCCGGACGATGACATCATCGCGCCCTGAACGTTCGGCGACAGCGTACAGGAACGCTTCGAGGGAGGAATAATAACTCTCCTCCCGGGCGTCGCCGGTGGAATTAACGTCCCGCAGCGCATTGAAATAGGGGCGTATGATGGAATGGGTCATGGGCGTTCCGGTGTGTTCATCGGGTCACGTTGTTTTTGATAGGATATGACGGCCCGGCGGCGAAGGCAAGAAAAAAAGCGCCAGACGCACCATACGCCATTCGCAGGTAACATGAAACACAGAAAAGGCATGCCTCTCCGGCAGACCATTCGTCCCCGCCCACACAGTCCGAGGAGGGTCTCTTTGCAGGGAGACTGTGAAAAGGCACCACTCACCCCCTGTCACTTTCGTGACATCCCCCTCTCTCGCACGCGAAAGAGGGGGAATCCATGACTCATGACACTTCCTGGCGCAACTCCCCTTCTATTAAAGACTTAAGAGATACTATGGTATAGGAAAGGTGTTTTGGAGGCAATAAAAAG
>CAYNWJ010000680.1:544-1700 GCA_964400815.1 uncultured bacterium | reverse complement strand
CGCCGCACCCACGGCAGTTCCCCAGTCCTATAAAACGGGCTCGTACCGGGTCATACCCGACAAAATCGCGGGGATGCTCGTGGAGGAACTCCGCGAGGAATACGACCGCATGCTGTTCGATGAATATCTGCCCTTCTGGGAGAAAGGCGGCGTGGACGACCAGTACGGCGGTTTCATGTGCGAGCTCAGGGACGACGGAACCGTGCAGACGCCGCAGAAGGACATCTGGTACCAGGGCAGGGGTATCTGGGTGTACGCCTTCCTCTACAACGAACTCGACAGGGATCCCAAATGGCTCGCCATCGCGAAGAAGGGGCGCGACTTCATGGTGAATCACATGCATCGCGGCGACGGCACCTGGGAGAAGACGGTGAGCCGCGACGGTTCACCCACGCAGGCCGCGGGACAGGGAAGCTCAGAGGACATCTACGGGGCCATGTTCGCCGCGGGCGGTCTGATACAGTACTACAAGGCCGCCGGCAACAGGGAGGACCTGGAACTGGCCAAACTGTGCGTCCTGAAATCCGCCGAGCGCTACGACAAGCCCGACTATCCCGGCGCCAAAGACCCGGTCACCGGCGCGTCCGGCCTCCGTGTCCAGGGACATTCCTTCATGATGGTGTGGGTGCTGCCCCAGATCCTCGAGGTGGACGACGACCCGCGGATCGACGCCCTCGCCCGCGAGCATCTTGATCATATCCTGAACGACTTCTGGAACGACGATTACGGCATCTCCAACGAGCGGCTCGCCCACGACTATTCACGCATCCCCCACTACTCCACGGTCACCGCGCCGGGCCACACCCTCGAAACCCAGTGGATGGCCATGACCGAGGCGATCCGCGAGATGAACGGCACCACCTTCTATATCCTCAAGAACCGTATCAGACGCATGCTCGAAATGAGCTGGGACTACATCTTCGACGGCATGGGAGACACGGCATACCATGTGTTCGCCACCGACGAGCACTGCGCCGGCGCCAACTGGAACAGCAAGTCCATGTGGGCGCACACCGAAATCCTCGTCGGCACCCTCATGAGCCTGGAATACACCGGCGACGTGTGGGCGAAGGAATGGTACGAGCGCGGCCTCGCCTACATCAAGCGCACCATGACCACCGATCACGGTGTCTGGCGCCAGGCGGTGGATCGTTTC
>CAYNWJ010000680.1:0-534 GCA_964400815.1 uncultured bacterium | reverse complement strand
CGTTGCAGAAAATCGGCATTTTTTTGCTTGCCCAGGCCGTGGATCGTTTCGGCGAGGACCTCAAACGCCCCGGCATCTCCATCTACCGCAAGGGCAACTTCCACCAGCCCCGCGCCCTCATGATGAACATGATCACCCTCGACCGTATCATCAAAAACAAGGGCAAGCTCACGCCCTTCCCGCTCTAGAGCAGGGTTCCCTCGACAATCGCGCCCCGGGTGACGGCCAGTCGCCCGGGGTGTTTTTGGTGTGTTGGTCTATTCGATTTCGATGGATTGCTTGTGCGGAGTATTGTGGGAGTGTCGTTTTCATGGAAAAATTGTATGAAAACACACAACTATCCTTGTCATCATCTCTCATATATTAATAAAATAATAAATGCCATTTGAATGTTCCCATTGAATTGTATTCAAGAGCAGGGGAAGGCATTTTAATAAAAGTCAATGATTTTAAAACCATTTGCAAATACTCTGAGTCTGTTTCAGCAATTTCCGGTTAGGTTTTTGCGAACGAATGGTTTTTTGCTCCATGATT
>CAYNWJ010000679.1:0-1704 GCA_964400815.1 uncultured bacterium | reverse complement strand
TGCAGCAATGCATTCAGCCGAGCGGTACTAATAGTCCGATCGACTTGGCCGTTAAAAATAAAATCTCGCGCCACGGAACAGGCTTTATGGCGTGTCATTGAGGGTTGTCACTCGTCACCATACTTCAATCATGAGCTTTTTCCGGTGACTATAGCGGTGGGGAAACACCTCTTCCCTTTCCGAACAGAGTAGTTAAGCCCACCCGCGCCGATGGTACTGCTTGGGCGACCTTGTGGGAGAGTAGGTCGTTGCCGGGAATAAAAATGAAAGCGCTCTGGAAACAGGGCGCTTTTTTTTGTGTGTCCGACCACGTGTTTATCGTTATGTTACACGTCATGCTTTTATATCGTACTGACACAGAAGGCCGGGACAGGTCATCGTCGTTACTGTTTTTCCTGCATGCCGCCATCCTCTTGTCTCTTCTCTCCTGCGGCCCCGGACAGGACACCATCACCGTAGCATCTGACCGGTGGCCCGCATCGACCCGCATCGCCCTCTTCGCCACTCCCTCCGGGCAGACCCGGGCAAGCCTTCACGGATCCCGCACCACCCTGCTCATCAGGCACGGCGGGCTCCACCGCATACGCGCATCCCATCCGGATTATCTTTCTTTTCTCTCTGACACCCTCCGATTCTCGGAAAAGGACCATCGTTTCACACTTCCTTCACCTGTACCCCGCAGGAGAATCGCAGGATGGCGTTTCGGTTTCTCGGTCTCGGACCCACCTGTCCCCGATTCGCTTCTCTCCCGCCTGATCGATGAATCGTACACCGCGATCACCACAATCTCTCCCGCCCTCGCGCGTCGCGATCTGGCCGATGCGGCGGCAGAGGCCCATGCGCGGGGCCTGGAGTTCATCGCAGCGCACACCCTGACAACCGGGAACCGTGAAAAGATTCATCTGGCGGTTAAGGAGGCTGAACGGGCGGGCGCCGACGGCATCGTGGTGAACATCGCCACGGAGATCAGGGGCGATCCGGCGGGAGTGGATGCGCTGCGGCGGTTCGCGTTCATGACGAAGGAGCGCGGCATGACATTCGCCGTACGCGCGGAAGTGGACTGCATGGCGGGCGGGGATGCACTGCCGGACCTCGTGAAGCACCTCATGACCGGAACGCCGGACATCGAACGGCCCGGCGGGATCAGGCTCGCGTTCATGTGCAGGGAAACGGCAGTCTATCCCGCAATCGAGACGATCGAGGAAACGGTCGAAAAAGCGGTCGGCGCTGGCATACCCCTGTCGCGGATCTCCGTCGAGCTGCATGCAGGCGCCGTAAAATACCGGGTGGATGAAGAAAACGAACTCACCCGCGTTCCCGTTGAGCCGGGCGAGCTCGACGGTCTCATCGCCGGAATGGGCGGTGATGCGTTTATCAGGCTGCGGGACGGCACGTGCAGGCTCGGTTACCGCGGCTATCTCTATGTGTTCGCCGACGGTGAAACGATCTCGCGCACTGTGTCACTGATGCGGAGAGGCTCGCTCGCCCGCTCTGCCGGGATACATGTGGTCTTCGACAACACGGGAACATCACCAACGCCCGAAGCGCTCGTACGCATCGCCTCAGCCGCCGAAGGAACATAGCTGCCCGGAACGCAGCCGAATCAAAGAAGATGCGGGTGTTCCGCGTTTCTGAGCGAAACCGGCTTTCCGAGAATCTCACCCATGACAAGGCCGCGGACGATATCGTCCGACCCGAAGGACA
>CAYNWJ010000678.1:0-1709 GCA_964400815.1 uncultured bacterium | reverse complement strand
GACCATCGACGAGATCGCCTTCCAGACGAACCTCCTGGCCCTGAACGCAGCGGTCGAAGCGGCCCGCGCGGGAGAAGCCGGAATGGGGTTCGCCGTGGTGGCCGAGGAAGTCCGGAACCTCGCCATGCGGAGCGCCGAGGCGGCAAAGGACACGGCGGCGCTGATCAAGGAATCACAGGAGAATGCGGACAATGGTGTCGCGGTTTCAAGGGAAGTAGAGGAAATCCTGAACGAAATCTCGAGCGCATCCAACAAGGTGAAGCAGCTGATCGGCGAAGTCTCCTCGGCGAGCAAGGAACAGGCCGAGGGCATCACCCAGATCAATCATGCAATATCCCAGATGGACAAGGTGACACAGTCAAATGCGGCAAATGCCGAGGAGTCGGCATCAGCAAGCGAAGAACTGTCATCCCAGGCCGATGAGATGGAAAACATCGTCGGCATGCTCATCGAGATCGTGGGATCGTCGGGAAACGGCAATTCGGGCAAGGGCCTTTCGGCGGGCAATATCGTGCGCAAGGCCATTCCGGCCCGCTCGAAGGGCACATCGGACAACGGCGGCCATGCACGGAGAGTACCGGCGCATGCCACGGTGAAGACGCCCGACGATATCATACCTCTCGATGACGATGACTTCGACGAATTCTAAAAAAACACCCGAACATACACACCACCCAAAAGGAACAAGTACAATGGAAACACGTAAAAAAGCCGACACCAGAGATACTGTATCCCCAATGAGAAGAAGCTTCCTCCGCTCCATGATCACCGCGACCGGCGCCGGGATCGCGGCAGGAACGGCGGGCGGGAAACTCGCGGAGGCCGGCACCGATTCGGCCTACAAGAACTGCATGCCCAACGTGCGGACCAGCTTCATCGACTATCTCGCCATCCCCGATGTTGACGCTTCCGCCTATGTCCATCCCCTCGCCTCGGTCATCGGGCAGGTGAGCATCGGGCAGCGGGTGATGGTGTCTCCCTGCGCCTCGATCAGGGGCGACGAGGGAACGCCCATATATATCGGCGACGACTCCAACGTTCAGGACTGCTGTGTGGTGCATGCCCTCGAGACCCGCGAAGGCGGCAGGGATGTGGAGAAGAACACCTATGAAATCAACGGCAGCAAATATGCGGTCTATATCGGGAAAAACACCTCGATGGCCCACCAGTCGCAGGTGCACGGTCCGGCTGTCGTGGGGGACAATGTGTTCGTGGGCATGCAGGCGCTGGTATTCAAGGCGAAGGTGGGCGACAACTGCGTGATCGAGCCCGGCGCGAAGGTCGTGGGCGTCGAAATCCCCGCCGACAGGTATGTCCCCATGGGCGCCGTCATCAGGAACCAGGAGGATGCGGACCTGCTTCCCGAGATCACCGAGGACTATGCCTTCAAGAATCTGAACGGCGGCGTGGTGCATGTCAACATCCAGCTCGCGGACGGCTACAATGGCAAACGGCCGCCCGAGATGGACCACCACGCGGGTCACAGCGAGCCTTCGCATGACAAGGCAGAGCCGGCCGGTCACGTTTCAATGGACACCGGATCCCATTGAGGCATTTACAGGATAATGCCCGTATCAGACGTAAAAAAAATGAAAACCCACCATCTTCAGGTGGGTTTTCATTTGATACGCCAAAAACCATTCACCGGTTATTGCTCCGGTGACTAAATATCTTAAAGATGTCTCGGGGGTTATCTGGAGCCAGGAAAT
>CAYNWJ010000677.1:0-1709 GCA_964400815.1 uncultured bacterium | reverse complement strand
GGGGAAGGTGGCGCGAAGCGACGGAAGGGGGCTTTGCAGAGAACATCTGAATCACGCGCTGCTTACCGAACTGCATAACCGGTTGTGTTGAGAGAGGCATCCGGTCTTTCCCGTCACCGCTCGAACAGGGCCTTGAGCTCCTGCACATACTGGGGAATCTCGATGAACGGGTTTGCGTCGGCCTCGTATTCCAGCGCCACCCATCCCTTGTAGCCGGCGTCGGCCAGGATGTCCCGGAATCGCTTCAGGTCGGCCCGGACCTTCGTGCCGTCCGGCCTGAACACCTCCACCTTCACCTGGACATTGACCGTACGCGGCGCCGACATCGCCAGTTCCTCATAGGGGTTCGTGCGGTAGTTCCCGGTGTCGAGATTGATGCCGAACCAGGGGTGGTCGCCCACGGCGTCGCAGATCGCCAGGTGGTCCGCAGCCCGGGCGGTGATGCCCCCGTGATTCTCGAGGCCGAGCACCACGCCCCGTTCCGCGGCGTAGTCGAGGCATTCGCGCATGGATTCTGCGACCCAGCCGATGGCGGTCCCGTTATCGACACCGTCGGGCACGTTCCCCGCGAAGACCCTGATATGAGGCGCGGAAAATCCGACGGCGTGGTCGATCCACTGTTTCACATGATCGATCTGTTCCCTGCGTTCCCGTCCCGGCGGATGACAGAAATTGTTGGCGATGGCCGTCCCGCTCACTGTGACGCCGTTCCTGAAGGCGTGGAGCTTGAGCTCCCGGAGATAGTCCCCGCCGAAGTTCTTCCTGAAGTAGTAGGATGTCAGCTCCGTGCCGTCGAGGTCCATTTCGGCGCACCAGTCGATGAAGCCGAAGAGATCCATGTCTCCGGCCTGCAGGGCCTGGCGCACGGAATAGGCCGCGAGCGAGACCCGCATGTTCCTCGGATTGCGTTCCGCCGATTGGGCCTGCGCCTCCGCGGGCTGCATGGTTGTCAGCGCAGCGGCGGCAGCGGCCGCGCCTGTTTTGAGCATCGTTCGCCGCGTGGAACCGGCGCTCCTGTCGATACTGCTCATGTCGATCTCCCATTGTATGTCGTGTGTGATACGTTCATTCGCCGGCGTATTTCGTCGTGGTATACAGGATCCCTCCCCGTTCGTCACGGAAGGCGAACTCGGCTGCCGGCGGCTCTTCGCCTTCGCCGGGGCGGACGGTGACCGTGAGGAATCCGCCCGAGGCCTCCTCCTGGGTGTAGGGCTGGTCGATCAGGGCTTCGGGGTCCGTAGATTCGGGATCGCCGGGTTTACGGCCCAGCCGGGCGTTCGCGTCCACCAGCGCCCCGCAGGAGAATTCCTCGAAGCCGGAGGGGTGGACGGAGTGATACTGCCAGTGGCGGTCGCCGCAGACGATGAAGAAATTCCTGTCGAGGAAATCGTTGTCCCCGAGCCAGCGGAAAAAGGCCTCCCACTCGTGCCTGAATCCCTCGCGGTTCACGTGGTTGTCGATCTTGTAGGCGTCGTCGGGGCCCACGAGGGGTGTGGGCGATACGAGGATCTTGAACGCGGCGTCGCTTTCGAGCAGGGTGCGCTTGAGCCAGGCGATCTGCTCCGGGCCCCAGAGTGATTTCGCGGGACCGTCCTCCATGAAATTCGGGCTCCGGTGGTCGCGGCCCTCGGTAAACCAGACCTGGAGCAGACGGTTGATACGGTGCGTACGGTAGGTGGGCGCTTCGTCAAATCACACGGCGACCACCG
>CAYNWJ010000676.1:0-1709 GCA_964400815.1 uncultured bacterium | reverse complement strand
TAGGCGGTGTCGTGGGCAAACAGTACGACAAGACCATCGAGGGCGCCCTGATCGGTGCGGCCATCGGTGGCACCGCCGGCGCGCTCATCGGCAACTACATGGACAAGCAGGCCGCGGAGATTCAGGAAGACATCGACGGCGCCACGGTCGAGCGTGTGGGCGAGGGCATCAAGATCACCTTCGATTCCGGTATCCTTTTCCAGACCGACTCGTCGACGCTCAGCACGACCGCGCAGACAAACATCTCCAAGCTCTCGACGATCCTCAAGAAATACGAGGACACGAACATCCTGATCGAGGGCCATACCGATTCCACCGGTTCCGACGACTACAACCAGGGCCTTTCGGAACGAAGGGCCGGATCGGTGGCGTCATTCCTCGCGGGCAACGGCATCCCGGCCACGCGTCTGACAACGGTCGGCTATGGCGAAAAACAGCCGGTGGCGACGAACGAGACGGACCAGGGACGCCAGCTCAACCGTCGTGTCGATATCGCAATCATGGCGAACGAAGAGCTCAAGGAGGCGGCGAAACAGGGCAGGCAGCTGTAACATCATCCCGCACTTCGCACGCGAATGCTAATGAAAAGGGGAACCGGCCGGTTCCCCTTTTTCATTGCCCGGCGTCTTCCATCCTTTTATAATTACATGATATGATTTTTCCCATGATAACAGTGACATTCAAAGGGAAAGGAGCTTTGTATATGAAACGCCCGCACATCCTGACCGCCAGTGCCGCGGCGGTGTTCTCCATCATTCTTCTGGGTTCGGCCATGACGGGCTGCGGCGGTTCAGGCGGGGACGACGGCGTGCAGGCGCAGGAATCGCCTGTAGACTACGAGCAGCGTCTGGTCGATCTCGGCATCGAGCTCAGGCCTCCCGCGCCGCCGGTCGCCAACTTCGTCCATTCCGTGCGCACGGGAAATCTCGTATTTCTGGCGGGTCACGGGCCGCAACGGGCTGACGGCAGCTGGGTCACCGGCAAGATCGGAAAGGACATGACCATCGAGGAGGGCCGGGATGCCGCCCGCCTGACCGCAATCAACCTCCTTTCGACGCTCAAGGCGGAAATCGGGAACCTCAACAGGGTGAAACGCATCGTGAAGGTGCACGGCATGGTCAATTCCACCGACACCTTCACCGACCAGCCGAAGGTCATGAACGGCTGTTCCGATCTCCTCGTGGAGGTGTTCGGCGACAGGGGCAGGCACGCCCGGGCTGCGGTGGGCATGATGCAGCTTCCCTTCGGCATCCCGGTCGAGATCGAGATGGTGGTCGAGGTGGAATGAGGGGCGGTTTCATGACGTCCAGCGGCTGCTGTATGAAACGTGAAACCGGATGCCACACCCATAACAATGGAACCATTCCAAACGGAGGAAAGATGTCAGCAATTCTATCGCACAAGGTCTTGAAATCGGCGAGCATCATCATAATCGCTCTCATGACGCTGCCAGCTGCCGCTTCGGCCGGGAATTCCGTCACGGCGGGCCGGTTCGTTGTCGAACCGCCCACGTTATTGTGCGCGGGATTCGAGTGGTATATCGACGGCGACGACAACAGGAACGCATCGGTGACAGTCAGTTACCGTGAGGAAGGGACGTCGCAGTGGAAGGAGGGGCTTCCCCTGCTCCGGCTCCAGTATGAACGGATTGTCCACGAATCGGCGGGAATAGACTTCACCGCACCCAACATGTTCGCGGGCAGCATATT
>CAYNWJ010000675.1:0-1712 GCA_964400815.1 uncultured bacterium | reverse complement strand
ATACAGAATATGGAGCTTGCCCATATTTTTTTCTAAGTTAACCGGACACTATTGGAGATTTTCATTAAAAAACCGGCGGCGGTTCGAGCTCATCCTGTGGCTCGTGCTCGCCGCCGCGGTGGGGACTCCCCTGTGGCTGGGCCTCATGTCTTTTCCCGGCGGCCCGGACACCAGCATCTTCATGTGGCCCTTGGGCGCCTTCGCCGTTATGGCGTCCCTTGTGGCCGGGCAAAGGATCGTCACGCTCTATATCAAGCGCGATCATACACCGGCAGGCCTGCGGGGAGGCATGCCCCTCCTCCTGTTCCTGTCGCTGGAAAGCTTCGCCCTGGGTGTCGTCGGGATGTTCTACGAACTCTATGGCAATCTCGATGCAGTATCACGGAACACCGCACTCTGGAGCGAGGTCTTTCCCGGCATGATCGACACGAGCCTCAGGGTATTCACGGCCGGAACGCTGACAGCCGTATGTGCTTCGCTCGTGTGGCTCATTCTCACCATGAAGATACTCGACATCGAGGAACACGAAAAAGTGCTCCTGTACTCTCATGAAAGGATACCATCATGATACTCTTCTATAAACTGGGACCGTCTGCCTACCCGATTCTGCTTCTCCTCCTCGTCGTTCTGTACATCACGGTGCGGAAGACATGGGAGCTGTTCATACTCAAACGGGTGGAGCGCCCGCTGACCACCGAACACGCCCTGAACGCCATCCCCGTCCTGTGCGCGGCCATGATCGCGTTCGGTTTCGCCGGATCGTTCTTCGGTCTGAGCTCCATGACCGAATCTGTTCTCGTCGCCCATACGCTCGATCCACGGGTGATAGCCGGCGGAATTTCCATGGCGCTTCTTCCCGTGATCCTCACCCTCCTCATCTTCTCCGTTTTCGCCATCGTGTGGTTCGTGCTCAGGATGCGTTTCAAGTACCTTCTCGACACGCAGACCGGCTGAACGACACCGGTCCGAACAGGAAAAGGGCTCCCTTCCACGAGGGGGCCCTTTTCGTGAGTCCTTGGTTATTTTCCGGTTCAGTCCTTCGGAATGACCTCGATCTCGATATCAAGCGATTCGGCCACACGGCGGATGCTCTCCGCGCGGTGACCGATGCCCAGGGCGAAATGATGCGTCGGCCCTGCGGCGAACCAGCGCCTGAGAAAGGTCCTGACATCGGGCCCGAAACGGCCGTGGGTGTTGGTGTTGCCGGTCGGCGGGATGGGACCTTCCACCGATTCGCCTTCCGCAACCACGAACTTGAAACGCCCGTCGAACGTGGAACCGATGCTCAACATGGTGATGGGACCCTTGCGGATGCTGAACTCAACGCTCGCCCCGTGCCCCGGTTTGCCGTGATATTTGAGCAGGCTCCTGAGCACCGGCCTGCGGTCGGCAATGTTGATATGGTGGGGACCGTCGTGGCCCACCAGCACCGTGCCGCGCTCGAAATCCACCGGATGGAACTCGGCGAAGCTGCCGCCGATGTCGAGACGGTCCATGATGAGCATGGCGATGCAGGTTTTGAGGTCGGATTCGCCGCACATGGGAAATCCCGCCGCGGTCAGGAGGGAATTGCCCACGATGAGATTCGTAACCAGCGTTCGCACGTCGCTGCCCTCCTCACCCTCGTAGTAATAGGCGAGGCCGTCCAGGTCCTTCTCCTCGACGAAGCGGTCCAGGGCCACAGCGGCGCGGACGGCCTCGAGGAGGTCCCC
>CAYNWJ010000674.1:0-1718 GCA_964400815.1 uncultured bacterium | reverse complement strand
GCGGTGATCGATTCCCCCCTGATAATGAACGCCAGGATGACCGTAAACATCGGCGTGAGATTGTTATACACCCCCGTACGCACCGGCCCGAGCCTGTGAAGCGCGAAATAGAACAGCGAATTGGCCGTCAGATACGACCCGAAGGTCCCGATGGCGAGGTTCAGCCAGTTCGCCGCTGTTATACTCCCCCAGTCTTGATCCGCGAGCTGATACAAAAACAACGGGAACTGATAGGCCGAGGCGAACAGGAACACCCACGCCACCGCCGTCACATGGGAATAGCGGGCCAGAAGGCTTCTGCTCGACACAGCATAGAGGGCGAAAAAGAAGCACGAGGCGAGAAACAGGATGTCGCCCGCGTTGAACCGTATCCCGCCCGGTGTCCAGGACAGGGCCAGGACACCCGGCATGCCGATGAAAATGCCGGCCACGAGATGTTTCGACGGCCGTTCGATCCCCGCCGCCATGGAGACGGCCAGAATCATGAGCGGGGCGGTGGCGAAGACGATCCCCATGTTCGAGGCGTTTGAGAATGAAAGGCCCGCGAGGCTCGTGACGATATGCAGGAACATGCCGAAAAAAGCGACCGAAGCCACCAGGAACACATCCTTTCGCCTGAGCATGACGCGCGTTCCCGAGCGGCGGGCGAGAAGGAACATGAAGAATGCGACCACCGGCATCCGTATACCATTGAACACGAATATCCTGAATGTCCCCGGCGATTCACCGATGGCGTTCTTCACCACGACAGCGCCGAGCCCCCACAGAATCGTGGCAAGGACCATGGCGAAGTCGGGCAGCGGGCTTTCCGGTTCATGGTCTGCGGAAAGGGGAGCTGATGCGTTCGAAATCATTCGGCTGACGCTCGATTCGTGTTTGCCGTTGTCAACGGGCAGCCCGGCGAGTGTGTCATGAGCGGGCGGCCCGCCTCCGTCCGCCGATACGTGTCAAAAGAATTCCCGCAATGATGACCGCGAGACCGGCGATCTGGACCGCATGAATATCCTCCGACCTGAGGACCACCGCGAAAAGAATCGTGAAGACCGGTGTCAGGTTCGAATACAGTCCTGCCTTCGACGGGCCTATGTGGTTGATGGCATAATAGAACAGGGTGTATCCGACATATTGGGACAGGATCGCGGCGAGAAATACATACAGGATATTGATCTCCTCGAGTGTTCCCCACGACTGCCGGGGGAGCTGCCAGAGGGCGAGGGGCAGTTGGTAGAGGGCGCCGAAAAGAAAGATCCACGCCGTGGCGACAGCCGCGGGAATCGTTTCGAGCACGCGCTTTCCCATCACGGCATACAAGGCGAAACACACCAGCGCCGCAACGAACAGAACCGCCCCCGTATCGGCTGACAGCCTGCCGCCCCTGAATATCACAAGCACCAGACCGGCGCAGCCCATCAGAACACCGATCAATGTCCTGGGGCCGGGCCGCTCCACGCCCATGAGAAATGACACCGCAAGGATCAGGAGGGGGAGAAAGCTGTAGATCACACCCACATTCGCCGAAGTCGTGAGCGTCTGGCCGGTCATGTACAGCACCTGGTACATGAACAGGCCGATGAAGGAAAGCACGGCGATCGATCTGATCGTGGCGCCGCCGATCCGTGCGCTTACGCCCCGCAGACGTATGGTCGCAAACAGAAGGACCGAGGCCACGGAGAAGCGTATGACATTATAGATGAAAATACGGAACTGGCCGTCAGCGG
>CAYNWJ010000673.1:0-1720 GCA_964400815.1 uncultured bacterium | reverse complement strand
CGTGATTACAATCCTGTCAATCCTTGAATCCCATTAATCATGGTTCAAACGGCGTAACGTATTTGTATTCTTCGTTGGGTTTTTGGGGATTGCCGGCTGCAAAGCCCCCTTTGCTTCTTGGCCGATAGCACCAGAATAGATAATCCCGCCCCACCCGGCATTTTGGGGCTGTGTGAAAAATGCAAGGCGCGGCGGTGTTCTCAAATTGAATCTGGGCATTATAAGTGCCAGTAATCGCAGGTTATAGCGTTATTATGTCCGTTTTGGCGTCTTCGTAAACTGCGCCTCACCTGATCCCGCCGCTTTCCACGATCCCGCTTTTTTCCCTTGAAATCCGCCCTTTTACGGTCCATATTCACGGAATACGTTTCATGGCATTCACATCCCCCCGAAAGGCACACGAACATGGCATCAATCGATACGCTTTTATCGCTCATCGACGATGACGAGGTGATCCAGGTCGCGCGGGACATGGTGGGCATTCCCTCCATCACCAACCGCGAGGGGCCGGGCATGCTCCGGTATCTCGAAAAATGGTTCGACGATCTCGGCATCCCCTGCAGGCCCGTCCCCTGCTCCGGTGATCGGGCGAACTTCTTCGCCGACTACAGCGCCGACGGCAGGCCCGGACGCTTCCTCTTCAACGGACACATGGACACGAAGCCGGTGGACGGGATGACCGTGGACCCCTTTGCCGCCGAGATCAGGGACGGCAGGATGTACGGCCGCGGCGCATGCGACATGAAGGGGGCCCTCGCCGGCTTCATGTGCGCCTTCAAGGCCCTCGTCCGCGCCGGGCACATGCCCGAGGAGGGGATCACGTTCTACAGCGACATCGAGGAGGAGTTCTCGGGGCCCGACGGTTTCCTGTCGATGATCGAGAAGGGATACTGCGACGGATACGAGGCGGTGGTCTGCGGCGAGCCCACCGAGCTTCAGATCCACCTCGGCAACATGGGCGCCATCGCCACCGCCTTCCGGGTCGGCGGAAAGGCGGCACACGCCAGCATGCCCCATCTGGGTGTGAACGCCATCCATCATGCCGCCCGGTTCGTGACCGAGTACCTCGACCTTCCCTACACCCGCGAAACGAATCCCTATTTCGGTCCTCCCACGGTCAATTTCGAAAAGATCGAGGGCGGCCGGTATTTCGAGGCCACCGTGCCCGACTCCTGTCTGGTCTGCCTGGACACCCGCCTCATTCCCGAGACCACGCCGGAACGGGTCAGGGAGGAATTCGAGGGGCTCATCGACCGCCTGAAACGTGAAGAGGGCATCGGGATCGAGGAGGCCGATCCGCCGAAATCCTTCCGGCCGAAACGCGGTCAGGCGGCGGCGGCGGCGGTCGAAGCGGATCATCCCATCATCGTGCGCATGCAGGAGGCATACCGCCGGGCAATGGGGCGCGACGCCGACATCGCCGCCCTTCCGGGGGCGACCTTCGTGGGGGTCATGATACGGCGCGGGACACCCGGAGTGCTCTGCGGGCCCGGTTCCATCAGGCAGGCGCATACGGAGGACGAGTGGGTGGAGGTGGCCCAGCTTCCCGCGGCGGCGCGCATCTATACCGCGCTCATGGCGGGGATGTGAGGGAACGGGGAGATTTTTCCTTGCTTCCGGTGGAAATACTGTTCATAATGCAATCGAAAGCATACTGATTACCATATCCGGGTATCCAGCTAAGTAAGCGTCCATATACGTTGATCTGGACCTAAGGCCC
>CAYNWJ010000672.1:0-1725 GCA_964400815.1 uncultured bacterium | reverse complement strand
AAGCTCGACCTGGGCGGTGTCGCCAAAGGTTACGCCGTGGACCGCATGGTCGATTTCTTCCGCGAAAAAGGTGCTGAGGCGGTGCTGGTCAATGCCGGCGGGGACATCGCGATGTTCGGCAAAAAGCCGGGCGGCAAGGACTGGGTGATAGGCCTCAGGCATCCGCGTCTCAACAGAACACTCATCGTCGGCGCAGTACCGCTCGAAGCGGTTGCCACATCGGGTGATTATGAGCGTTATTTCATGCGGGACGGGGTCCGGTACCACCATATTCTCGACCCGGCGACCGGGATGCCGGCGCGCGGATGCGTTTCGGTCACCGTATGGTCGCATTCCGCGATGCTTTCGGACATTCTGTGCACGACGATTTTCGTGCTCGGACCGGACAGGGGCATCGCGCTCGCGGAACGCATGGAAGATGTGGAAACACTGGTGTTCTTCCAGGACGGTGAAAAGGTCGATGCGGTCATGACACCCGGAATACGGGGCAAGGTGCGCATGTGAGACTGGCGAAACGAATCGAGAGATCGGGCAAACGGGCGCTCTACGGCATTCTCGGGCGCATGCTCGCCGGAGATACGGAAGGCGGCGCGGATTTCGACAGGGACCAGGTGTCGTCGATTCTGGTTGTCAGGCAGGACTCGCGCCTCGGGAACCTGGTGCTCATGACACCTCTGCTTGCGGGTCTCAGGGAGGCGTTCCCCATCGCGGAGATCGATGTCCTGGTTGCCGATGATTTTCCCGATGTGTACCGACACTGTCCGTTCATTGATGATATCGTGGTGTTTGATAAACATAAAGCGCGTGTCCGTCCCTGGTGGTATCCGTCGTTCGTGCGGCGAATCCGCTCCATGGGATACGATCTGGCGGTGGATGTGTCCGACGGTCGTCACAGCTCGTTCAACAACCTGCTCCTGACGGCCTTCAGCGGGGCACGTCACCGGATAGGGTACGATCGCGGTGACGCCCGGAACTTTCTCGACATGACGGTGCCCCCTCCGGGGAATGACGTGCACATGTCGGATGCCATGTTCGGGCTCGCGAAGGCCCTTGCGCCCGACACGGCCTATCAGCAGATGCGGTATTTCCTCTCCGACGCCGAACGTGAATTCGCCGGCCGTTGGCTCGGGCAGCATGGATTGGGGGAGGGAGGACGGACCTTCGCCGCGATACACCCCGGAGGACGGGGAGCGAAGCAGTGGGGGACGGCCAATTTTTCCGCCCTCATCGACCGTATCGACACCGATATGAACCTCCCCGTGGTGTGCATTGCAGGCCCCGGCGAGGACGAATTGGTCGGAAAGATACGCACGATATCCGCGACCGGATTCGCGGTGCTCGAAGGGGTGGATGTGGGCGACATGGCGGCGGTCATCGAACGGTGTTCACTGTTCATCAGCAACGACACCGGACCGATGCATGTGGCGTCTGCGCTGAACCGTCCGACGATAGGAATATTCACCTCGAGCAATTTCCGGCATTACGGTCCCCGGGGCAGGCTCGGGCGTGCGGTTGTGGGCGGGAAGCGGAAACCGGCGGTGGACGACGTGATGGTTGCCATCCTCGACATGTTCGAGGAGAACAGGCCTGACGGTACGGACGATTACGGCGAAGGAAACGGCGCGAAAGACTGACGCACCACTGAAGGGAATGGAGCGGCCGACATGAAACATCTCAGTGTCAACATCGATTTTGTCGCTGTTGTACGGGAACAGAGAAAAACAG
>CAYNWJ010000671.1:0-1725 GCA_964400815.1 uncultured bacterium | reverse complement strand
CGCGAAGCGACGGAAGGGGGCTTTGCAGAGAACTGCTGAATCATGCATTGCTTACAAAACTTGATACCCGGATAACTTGATACCCGGATACAGTAAAGGGCGACCCGTGGGGCCGCCCTTTACTGCAGCAGTAATGAAGCATTGCCGGACATGCGGCGCTTTTCCGCATTCCTCCGTCAAGCCCGCGCCAAACCCGCATTCGGACGCGATTCTTCGGAACATGGAATACGGACGCCGAATGTCCAGGAGAAAAAAGCGGCCGATGGTTCCGGCCACCATGTGATTGAACGCGCAACCATCATATCGGTTTCATTCCGGCTTTTACACCTCTTTCAGTCATTTTCATCTCCACAGCCTGCGATTTCCCGGGTCTTCGGGAAAGAAACTTCTGGCAGAACACTCGAAATCAGTATATAGTTACCTATGACGTCCGGTGAAACGTTCCGGAGATGCGAAACGGAACGAGCATCGTGCATCGTACACAACCATGCCATTTTCAGGGGAGGATTGCCGTGCAATCGAAATGCTACATGTTCGCAGCAACGGTCATCATGCTGGCCGTTTGTGTCATGGTCCCGGCTCGTGCGGATGCCGAGCTCAAGCCATTTTCATGGCGCATGGACGCCTCGGAACTCTACCGGGAGGGCTTTGCGCAGAGGGTGATGCAGAACGACCGGGGTGATGTGACCCTCTTCGACATGGAACTGGTCCAGAACGACGCCCCCGGCTCCGGCCACAGCGAGAAGGGCGTCTATTGGGACCCGATCTTCGGTGACAACCGGGCGCGGAAGATTCTTCACCTGGATGACCCCCGCGCCCACAAGGCCTACGTGCTCATCTACAGCTACCAGGACCACGAAAAGTCCACCACATCCCGGGGCGGGAGCGGGGAATACAAGCTCAGGTTTACGGTGAACGGCAGCGAGGAGATGATATTCGATTCCGGACGGCCGACCGCCCAGTACCGCTGGGTCGAGTTTCCTGCCGATCTGCTCAAAGAGGGCGGGAACGTCTTCGAGTTCTTCTGTCCCGAGGCGCAGTCCGAGACCGATGTCGCTCAGCTTTTCATCGCCCGGGCGGACGAGTTCGCCCAGGGAGGCGGCGATCCGGCCCGTGTGGGGGAGACGTCCTTCAAGTCCACCGACGGCGGCGAGACCTGGAAGGAAAGTCCCTTCGGTCCGTTGGGAACCACCCGCGCCGAGTATACGGTGCGCCTGAGCATGGACCGGTACGTGTCTGACGGGTGGATTTCCACGCCGGTGATCGACATGTGGCGGCTCGAGGAGGACGGGTTCATCGTGCCCAACCGCACCTGGACGAAGATGTACACCATGTACCACACCCTCGCGATCAAAATGGACGCCGACACGCCCGCGGGAACGCGTGTCAACTGGTACATGCGCAAGGGCACCGATCCCGGCCCCTTCTCCGAGAAATGGGAGCCCTACGAGCTCATCGCCGAGGGCGCCTCACCCGAGGTCGAGATCAACGGCGCCGATCTCGGCCGGCGTTATGTGCAGATCAGGGCCGAGCTGATCACGGAGAACCCCCTCGTCTCACCCACCGTCAAGTCGATCGCCATCGAGGGCGAGCTGACCGAGTTCCTCCCGCAGCCCGACAACATGCTGGTCGTGTCGGTGGACAACCCGCCGATCGAATATTCGTCCATCGACTGGGAATGGGAGCCCTGGGACCGTCCCGAGTTCGAGGTGGTGAAGAAGCGAG
>CAYNWJ010000670.1:0-1734 GCA_964400815.1 uncultured bacterium | reverse complement strand
GATGAATATTTCGGGCTTCCCTATTCCAACGACATGTGGCCCTTCCATCCCGAGGACCCCTGGCACTGGCGCACACCCCTGCCCCTGATCGAGGGGGAGGAGGTCATCGAGCGCAATCCCGACCAGACCATGCTCACCACCTGGTACACCGAGCGCGCGGTGGATTTCATCGACCGTAACGCCGAGCGTCCCTTCTTCCTCTATCTCGCCCATTCCATGCCCCATGTGCCGTTGTTCGTGTCGGACAAGTTCAAGGGGAAGTCGAAACGCGGCCTCTATGGGGATGTGATCATTGAGATCGACTGGTCGGTGGGCGAGGTGCTCGCCGCCCTGCGCCGCAACGGTCTCGACGAGGACACGCTCGTCGTCTTCACCTCCGACAACGGGCCGTGGCTCAGTTACGGCGGTCATGCGGGCAGCGCGCTTCCCCTGCGGGAGGGGAAGGGCACCGCCTGGGACGGCGGCGTCCGTGAGCCGGCCATCATGCGCTGGACCGGGACCATCCCCGCCGGCACGGTGTGCCGCGAACCGGCCATGACCATCGATCTTCTGCCCACGGTCGCGGGGCTCATCAAAGGAAGGCTCCCGGACCATGTCATCGACGGCGCCGACATCATGCCGGTCATCCGGGGAGACGCCGGAGCGGTGTCGCCGCAGGATGCCTATTACTTCTACTGGGGAGACGATCTTCACGCAGTCAGGAGCGGGCGCTGGAAGCTCCACCTGCCCCACGCCTACCGCACCCTCCACGGCAGGCCCGGCGGGAGGGACGGCATCCCGGTGGCCTACAGCCAGACACGGACGGATACGGCGCTCTTCGATCTGGCGGCGGACATGTCGGAGGAGCATGACGTGGCCGCCTCCAATCCGGATGTGGTGGAACGTCTCACCGCCCTCGCGCGGACCTTCGACCGCGACCTCAAGGCGAACAGCCGCGAGCCGGGCCGTCTCCGGGGCTGATCGTCGTAAGCATCCCGGACGCGCATCGGGAGCCTCAGGGGAATGTAAGGATGTATGTTTGTTCGGCGCTCGTCCGGCTGCGGGGATCTGCATGCGGCGCCAATACAAACGTGACATGAAATATTGCCGTTCAGTTTACGGATTGATCATGTGAAAGGGGTGCATGAGATGAGCACAGGTTTGGGACGGCGCGAATTCATGGCGGCCACGGCGCTCGGTGTGACGGGGACGGCCTTTGGCGCGGGAGCGGCCCGGTCTGCCGTAAGCCCGTTTCCCGCGCGGCCGAATGTGATCGTGGTCATGACCGACGATCAGGGCTGGGGCGAGGTCGGCCGTCACGGCAACGACATCATCGAAACCCCGAATTTGGACCGTATCCACGACGAGAGCGTGCGGATGAGGCGCTTCTTCGTGAGCCCCACCTGCTCACCCACGAGATCGGCGC
This sequence comes from uncultured bacterium, assembly GCA_964400815.1. Classification (GTDB taxonomy): domain Bacteria; phylum Latescibacterota; class Latescibacteria; order Latescibacterales; family Latescibacteraceae. The sequence continues at coordinate 329 of CAYNWJ010000670.1, read as the reverse complement.
TCCTCACCGGCAGGCACGAGTTCCGCTGCGGCATCACCCACACCATCCTCGGCAGAAGCCTGATCCGCGACGACGAGGTTACGATTGCGGATGTGCTCTCATCAGCGGGCTATCGCACGGGGATGTTCGGCAAGTGGCATCTGGGTGACAATCATCCCTGCCGGCCCATGGACAAGGGTTTCGACGAATGCCTCTACCACGGCGGCGGCGGGGTCACCCAGACCCCCGACTACTGGGGAAACTCCTATTTCAGCCCCACCCTGAACCACAACGGCCGTTGGGAGGCGACGGACGGCTATTGCTGCGACGTGTATTTCGACGCCGCGATG
>CAYNWJ010000669.1:0-1750 GCA_964400815.1 uncultured bacterium | reverse complement strand
AGAGGGCCGGGGTGAGGGGGACGATTAAAACCAGAGAGTTCAGCCTGAAATGCCCGGTTTCAGGCCCGGTCAATAGTAACGTATATGGATGCTGACTTAACTTGATAACCGGAAATATATAACGGCACACCCCGCGGTTCATGGGTCCCCCTGTGAGGGGGACGAGGACGAAGTCCGGAGGGGGGGTATCATGACGAATATCACTATGCTTGCTTGACTGGATAACCGGCTGGTCTTATATGTCCGATTATAGGTTTCAACAAACAAATTACAGCGAAAGGTGATGAATGATGACACAGGCTCTCTATAATACAATGCCCATCGATGTACTGTCACCCGGAGATATTCGTCATATCGCTTCACATGAAGGCGGGATGTCCGTTTCGCTGTATATGCCCTGCCATCGTGTCGGCACGAAAAAACCGGAAGACATGCTGCGCTTCAAGAACCTCGTTTCCCGTGCGAAAGACATGCTCGAGGAGTCCGGCATGGACGAGCGCTCGGCGGAGAAACATATCCGACCGCTCCGTAAACTGCAAAGCGAAGAGAAATTCTGGGAGCAGCAGAATCTCGGTCTTGCGTGTTTTCTCAAGGATGACGATCTGAGCGTCTATCGCCTGCCAGTCACGTTCGAGGAGCGAGTGCATGTCGATGACCGTTTTCATATCAAACCGCTCATGCCTTTTGCCGAAAAGGATGACGTGTTTTATGCGCTCGCCCTGAGCAAACATCGGGTCATGCTGTACAAAGTTGCGCGCTGTACGCTGGAACATGTGAAGACGCCCGACATGCCCGGAACCATCGAGGAGGCGCTCAAATATGACGATCCGGAACGGCAGGTCCAGTTCCACAGCGGCACCCCGGCTGGAACGAGCCGCGAAGGCAAACGTTCGGCCATGTACCACGGGCAGGGGGTGAATTCGAATGACGATGACGATGAAGTCGAGCGTTTTTTCCGGATCGTCAACAGGGTGGTTCACAGGACATTGGGTAAAAACCACTATGCGCCCCTGGTGCTCGCCGCCATCGGTGAATATCATGCTCTCTATCGGAAGGTGAATACCTATGACAGGATGGTGGAAACCGGAGTGATGCACAATCCCTTCGACATGTCCGGCGAAGAATTCCATCACAGTGTGTGGGAGGCGGTTTCACCGGTGTTCATGAAGAAGAGAAACAAGCTTAAAGATCATTTCAGGGATGTCATGGGAACCGGCGGTTCATCGGCGAAGATCGAACAGGTTGTCCCCGCCGCGTATGATGGCCGTGTCGAGGCGCTGTTCGTGAACGCGGGCGAGACGGTGGAGGGACAACTGAATACGGAAACGGGAAGCGTTGAGGACGGCGAAGAGGATCTGGTGGAGCTGGGAGCGCTCTACACGCTGAAGACGGGTGGCGACATCTATGCCGAAGACACGGACGACGTGCTCGATGACGGGCCGCTCGCAGCCATTTTCCGGTATTGAACGGATCCTCTCGTAAAGATTGACATGAGGGCGATGAGAATATCCCGCTCATGGTATATTGCTGTTTATGTTGTTGCGTTCGGTCGGCGCGTTCGGGATTCATTTCCCGTAATCGGGATTCGGCACGGGGAGAACCGCGCCCACCTCGTCACGCCAGGCATCCATGAGACGCATGAGTTCGCGCACCTTTTCCGGCCGCGATGCCGAAAGGTCGTCCCGCTCGGATATATCGTCCGCAAGATTATAGAGCTCCACGGTATCGCTTTCGAAGAACTGTATGAGCT
>CAYNWJ010000668.1:0-1754 GCA_964400815.1 uncultured bacterium | reverse complement strand
CGACGGAGGGGTTATACAATACATGGTATTTTCAATGGCGCGAATGAGTATGAATAAATCTTGGTTTCAAGTTCCAAGTGCAACACGGTTGTATGTATTTCTTGGATCACCCGCCGAAGAGGATCGATCCCTCGCGGTAGAAGGTCCCGGCGATGCAGGCGGTCATCAGGCAGGCGAGTGTGGCGGCCGCGAGCGCACGGAGCCCGATACGGCTCAGGGTGTGGGTGGTCTTCGGGGCGACCGCGGTGATGCCGCCGATGAAAATGGCCAGCGAAGCCACATGGGCGAACCCGCAGAGGGCATAGGCGCAGATGACGCCCGAGCGGGCATACTGGAGCCCGCCCGACTCCGCGAGAGCGGAAAGCTGCTGATAAGCGGCGAGTTCGGTGATGACGATACGGCCGCCGATGATCCTGCCCACCGCCAGGGCGTCCGCGGGCGGCACCCCGAGAATCACGGTGAGCGGGTAGAAAACATATCCCGCGATCCCAGCCAGAGACCAGTCGAGCTCCAGGCCGGTCAGGGCGGTGATGCGGGCGCCGGCGCCGCCGATCACGAGGTCGGCGAGGGCAACGAGGCCGAGCACCGCGATCAGGAGGGCCACGATGCCCACGATGAGCCTGACCGCGGTATTTGCGCCGTTGATGATGGCCTCGAAAAGCGTCCGCTCCGGCTTGTAGTGGATGCGGACATCGCGGCCGAGGGTTTTGGGCGTTTCCGTCTCGGGCAGGAGTATCTTGGACATGATGAGCGCCGCGGGCGCCGACAGGAACGACGCGGAAATGAGATGTCCGGCGATGGTCGGAAAGGACGACCGGAGGCTGAACACATACACGGCGAGGATGTTGGAAGCCACGGTGGCCATGCCCGCGGTCAGGACGGTCATGAGTTCTGAGCGGGTCATGGATTCCAGATACGGTTTGACCGTGAGGGAGGATTCGACGCCCACGAAGATGTTGGATGCCGCGCAGAGGGATTCGGCGCCTGAAACACGCATGAGCCGGGTGAAGACCCGTGCGAAGGACCGTATCAATGCCTGCATGATCCCCCAATAGTACAGCATCGAGACGAGCGCGGAAAAGAAGATGATCGTGGGCAGCCCCTGGAAGGCGAGAAAGAACCCGAGCGACTCCTCCCCCGCATCGTTGACCGTTCCCGGTGGCAGGGCGAGCCTGCCGAAAACGAATTCCGATCCCGCCGACGCCGAATCCATCACCATGACGGCGGCGTCGTTGAGCCACATGAAGAATTTCACCCCCGGCGGAAAGAGGAAGATGATCGAGCCGAAGCCCATCTGCAGGGCGAGCCCCCACAGCACGAGCCGCCAGTTGAATGCCCGCCGGTCTTTGGAAAAGAGCCAGGCGAGGAGAAGCAGAACGAAGATGCCGGAAAAAGAAACGAGATTGTAGACAGGCATGGGAGAGATTTCCGTGGGTTTTCGGTTTCTCGACAGCGCCGGAGGGAAACCGCTTCCTCACACGGCCGCCATCGTGTTCTATCGGGATGATTTCCCGCCGCGCGCGGCAAGACGTTTCAGAACGGCCTCGCTCCTGAGCTCACGGAGGGCGTCGGCGGCGATCCACCGGGCGCTTTTCGCGTCCCTCCGGCCGATCCTCTCCGCCGTTTCCACCGCCCTGGCGTTCAGGGTTTCGTTGCGCTTGCCGATCTGCCTGAGGGCCCAGTTCACCGCCTTCTTCACAAAATTGCGGTCATCGTCCGATTCGCGTTCGATGAGGGGGAGGAAGCCGATGAAG
>CAYNWJ010000667.1:0-1757 GCA_964400815.1 uncultured bacterium | reverse complement strand
CACGCCGGCCGCGAAGGTCTCACCGCACAGAAAATGCAGTGCGCGGTCGATACCGGCTGCCGTTCGCTCGGTGATGCGCTCGTCGACGCCGACGTCTTCATCGGTGTGTCGGCGCCGGGCATCGTGTCACCGGCCATGGTTGCGGCCATGGCGCCCGAACCGGCGGTCTTCGCCATGTCGAATCCCATCCCCGAGATCATGCCCGAGGAGGTGGCCGCTGTGCGGGAAGACGCCTATATCGCCACGGGGCGCTCGGACTATCCCAACCAGATCAACAATGTTCTCGGCTTCCCCTTCATCTTCCGCGGCGCCCTCGACGTGCGGGCGACCGACATCACGGTAAACATGAAGATCGCCTGTTCCGACGCCCTCGCCGAGATCGCCCGCCGTGATGTGCCGGACTATATCCGCGAGGCCTATGGCGGCGTGGAGCTGTCCTTCGGGCGGGACTACCTGATCCCGAAGCCCTTCGACCGGCGGGTCTTCGTGGAGGCCTCGGCGGCGGTGGCGGAGGCCGCAATGGCGGACGGTGTAGCCCGCGTCTCCATCGATGTGAAGGAATACCGCAGGACGCTTGCGAAAAAGATGGAAATCTGACCTTCTCCGTTCGTCATAATTGAAACAGGTTATCCGGTTCAGCAAGCAACGCATGGTTCAGCCGTTCTCTGCCAGGCCCCCTTCCGCCGCTCAGCGACACCTTCCCGAAACGGGGGAAGGAAAAGCATCACGGGTCGGGCTCCCTTTCTCCCTTGAGAGTGAGAGGGGATGTCGGTAGAGGGGGCCGATCAACGTATATGGATGTGACGTAACTGGATAACCGACTAATGAAAAAGACGAGGACATTTCCCCGGGAGAAGTCGCATGGACAAGCACATCACCATCGTGGCCATACTGAACATCGCCTTCGGGATCATCTTTTTCATGGCCGCCCTGTTCCTGTTCGTGATCATCGCCGGCGCGGGCCTCATTTCCGGCGATCCGCGGGCGGCGATCATCACCGGAATCGTGGGAACGGGCGTCGCCGTCATCCTGCTTATCTTTTCCATACCGAATATCATCGTGGGGATCGGGCTGATCAAACGCTTCTCATGGGCGCGCATCCTGGGGCTCGTCCTGGCGGTGGTGAGTCTGGTGCAGATTCCCTTCGGCACGATTTTCGGCGTCTATTCCCTGTGGGTGCTTCTGCACGACGAAACGGTGATGCTTTTCAACGATGCCGAGTCACACCGTGGCGTTTGATCGACTGCCTGTGCTTTGATGCGCCTCACCCGCCGGGGCCTCCACCCATCCCGCGGGGTTTGGTATGGTGTTCCTGCGGTAACCTGGCAACCCCCCAAAACCCATCGGATAATTCACATAAGCTATTATAAAGTATGCTATTACATCCATTAACAAAGCATAAAAGATTCTTTGAACGATTGATAATACCCCAATTAACCGATGATGGCGACGAGGGAAGAATGACGATTGACCGTACGCCGCTTGAACCATGATTAATGGGATTCAAGGATTGACAGGATTCTAATCGTGGTTCATCCCGTAATCCCGAAAATCCCGGTTCAGAAACTGAAAAACCTCGAAATATACGTTTGTGCTGAAAAATGGGGAATTGCCAGCTTCGGTAACCTGGCAACCCCCCAAAAACCCATCGGATAATTCACATAAGCTATTATAAAATATGCTATAACATCCATTAAAAAAGCAAAAAGATTCTTTGAACGATTGATAATACCCCAATTAACCGATGATGGCGACGA
>CAYNWJ010000666.1:0-1774 GCA_964400815.1 uncultured bacterium | reverse complement strand
CGGCGTTGACCCCGATGAAGATGTCATGCGCCCCCAGAACCTCCGCCCACGCGAGGGCATATGACAGGAAGATGGTGTTTCTCGCCGGGACATAGGTTACGGGGATGCCGCTTTCCATGTCCTCGTCCGATCGTCCCTTGGGAACATCGATGTCGTCGGTGAGGGCGGAACCGCCGAATGCGCGCAGGTCGATCCCGACGGTTTTATGCGTGCGCACGCCAAGGGATTCCGCAACCTTCGCCGCGGCATCGAGCTCCCAGCCGTGCCGCTGGCCATAGCTGAAACTCATGGCGTGGATATCGAAACCGCTGTCCGCCGCGACAGCCAGCGTCGTGGCCGAGTCCAGTCCGCCGGAAAGGAGCACGACGGCTTTTTTCATGACGGCATGTCCTCCATCAGGTGTCCCGGTAGGTGACGCGCTTACGGTCTCCTTCCCAGACGGTGACCGAACGGACGGCTGTGGAATCGCTGTTCAGGCGCTCCCCCAGTTGTTCGTACAAGAGCATCGCGATGCGTTCCGCGGTGGGATTACAGTCCCGGAATTCATCAAGATCGTTCAGGATGCGGTGATCGAAACGGGCGACCGTTTCGTCGAGGGCGCGGGCGATGTCCTTGAAATCAACGCTCATGCCCAAAGGACCGGTCCGGCCGGCCTCGACCGTCACCGTAACCTTCCAGGTGTGTCCGTGCACGCGGGCGCAGTCTCCATCATACCCGTCGAGACAGTGGGCGGCGTCGAAATGGGAATCCACGGACAGTTCGAACATGGCGGCAGGCTCCACATTTTCGTGTCCCGGCTTCTGCGGCCGAACAGATCGCAGCCGGGTCAGTTTGCTTACGGGGAATCGATTTCCCCGCCTTTATGCATCCAGGCCATACGGGCCACGATCTTCTTCTCGCGGGACATGACGAAGACGATCCAGGGATTTTCCTTCCCGAAAAGGTCCACACCGAAGAAGGTGGTCCGGTCGAAATACAATTCGATTTCACGAAAGAAGAGATTACGAGCGCGGGATTGACGATGATAGTTCGAATACACGCTGTCGCTGCTGGAGGCGACCGGTCCCGTGACGATGTCATTCGGCTCGACCATGACACCTTCCGCCGTTTCGATATACAAAGCCCAGAAATCGGGATCCATCGATTTGGGGGAAAAGCCCGATTCCATGGCGATGCGGATCCGGAACATCCCGTCCCGGACATGCTCTTCACGGTACTTTTCCGCAAACCGGCGGCATCCGGCGGCATCGAGCGAATCTTCGGCGCATTTCACCAGAATATCGGCCCGGGTCGAAACATCGTCGAGCAGGACCGCGGAGCATTCCAGGACCGACTGGTGGCTGGGATCGAACCTGCGCGGATTGATCATGGTTTCCCCGAACAGGGGATTGGGCACGGTGAAATCGACCGTGTAGGAGTCGAGGACATCGACGGCGTTTTCAGCGGTCACCTCGTTCGCACGGGTCACCTCCGGCGGCCCGGCAAGCATGTCGTCGTCATCCGGACGGTTGCTTCCGGCGGCGCAGGCCAGAAAGAGAAGCGCGCATATCACAATACAAAGGCAAACCCGCATACGGTCTCCAGGGTGAAACACAGTGGACATTCGAAATATACATCATGCACGGTGCATGTGCAATACAGGTTCCCGGCCCGGCAATCCCCCATTTTCCGGGTATCCAGTTCGATAAGCAACACATGATTCAGCAGCTCTCTGCGAAACCCCCTTCCGTCGCTTCGCGCCACCTTCCCCCGAAGCGGGAGAAGGAAAAGCACC
>CAYNWJ010000665.1:0-1775 GCA_964400815.1 uncultured bacterium | reverse complement strand
GAAGCGCTGCAAAAACAACAGAATACCAAAGACCTTCATCGCGGGGGTGAGTTTTGTTGAAACGAATAATACTATTCTGTGGATCGTTCTCCGGACAGTTCTGGTAAATACCAGATAATTGGGTTCGGAGTAAAAACGTTCCCGCCATACTTCCCCGTGCTCAGGCCCTGTCAGGGGCCGATTGGATTCATTCACTCACGGTCACCGCGTTGTTCTCGCGGATGATCTCCCTGATCTTGCGGTCCGGATCGACCTCGATGGTGAAGGGGCCGTTCTCGCGGGCGGGTATCCTGAATTCCACGGTGCGCTCCTTCGGTACGAAATCCCGCGCCGGGCCGAGGGTGTCCACGGTGATACGGGAGACTGTATGGCCCAGCGGGTTCTTCAGGGCGACCGTGATGTCCCGCGCCTCCGCCGAACCGAAATTGGAGACGACCGCCCTGACGAGGGTCATGTCCTGTTCCGCCTGCGACACCGCGAGATCGGAAAGGGTGTCCGGCTCCGGAAGGGATTCGACACGCTCGATGGTGAGGACGAGTTCACGCTCCGGCCTGACAGGTACGGTCACCCGGGAAAAGCGCGTGAGCTCCATGGTCCTGTCGAGAATGACGCCCGTGTCGGCGTCCTTGCCCTCGCCGGCGAGCCTGACACGGTATTTCCCGCGCCTGAGACGGTAGAGCCGTGCCGTGACATTCTTTTTCACCATGGCGTAGGAATAGAGGTGCGCAGTAAAGCTCGTGTCCGTGGCGGATTCCACCCACTTGGGGATATCCGGTCCGCCGCCCCGCTCCCAGCTCACCGCCAGGGTCATGTTCTCCGTCCACGGCCCCCAGGAACCGCCCACCTGGATGCGTTTCACATCGTAACAGCCCGGCATGTATGCGCCGTCGGTGAACATCCCCGCCTCCGTGTACCGGAAGCGTATGACCGCATCCATGGAGGGCGCGATCTCACGCATCTTTTCCGTCACCGCCTCGCGGGTCGTCTCATAGGGCGGGTAGTCCGGCGTTTCACGCCAGTACCAGCGGCAGAGGTCGCGGTCGTATTTGAATGACTGGCCGTCGATGTAGTTCACCGGCGTTTCATCCGGTTTGCCGTACCGCCACGCCGTGCGCATGGAGATGCGCATCTTGTGGGGATCGCCCGGCTCGAAGAGCAGGCCCTCGTAACGGTTCCTGACCAGGTCCTCCACATGGATATAATCCATGGGGTCGATGTTGCAGTAGCCGTCGTGGAACATCCGCGTGCGTTCCAGCCCCTCGAATATCCTGTTGAAGATCCCGCGGGCGTTCTCGTCCCCGCAGTAGAGGAAGACCCCGGGAAGCCGGGACGCGAACAACACGTCGTCGTTCCAGCCGCCCCCCACCTGGCCGTCGGGATTCTGGTTTTCCGCCCACCAGTCGAGGATGTCCTTGTAGCGGGTGAGATAGTAGTTCATGTAGAAGGCCCAGTCGGGTGACCCGTCGTTCTTTTCGAACCGGACGGGCGGCCAGAGCTCGGGGGCGCTGTCGCGTGAATAGTTCGTGATGATCGTTCGGTAATACTTGAGCTGATCGTCCCCCGGCACGGGGATCACCGCCAGATCGAGGATGGTGTTCGCCAGGAAATTGTCCGGCTCCGTGCGCTTCACGATCAGCGGGTAGGAAACGATGTCGTAATAGCCGCCGAATGTCTCGGGGCTTCCGGCATCGGGAATCTCCTTCACCCCGGTCCAGGGATAATACCAGTAATAGATCTTCGTGAAGTCCGACTGCGCCGGCTTGAGCGCCTTGTCC
>CAYNWJ010000664.1:0-1792 GCA_964400815.1 uncultured bacterium | reverse complement strand
GTTTTCAATGGAGCCAAAACGTATAAATGGATGCTGACTTAACTTGATAACCGGAAATAAAAATGGACAAGCGCGCAGAGCATGTAATGAATGCATTCTCCGCTCCCTTCATTCCAACCCCAAAACCTCGCGCAAGCCACCGGTGTCCCTGAGATCGCCGATGAAAGTTACACATGGGGCGGGATTGGTCACGACCAGTGTGGGCGTTACCATCACGTTGTGTTCGATCGCCGCTTGAAAATCCGTGAGCACGTCTACAATATGGAGCTCGTATTTTCCCATAAGTTCCCTCTCGCACAGACGATTCAGATTCTCCTGCGCGCGACGCGAGATTCCCTCACCGCCGGTAATGAAAAGGATCATGCGCGGTACAGATGAAGCAGAGTTATTCTCCTGTTTCTTCATAATGTCATTCCCCGCCGCTGTGAAGTGACGACTCATCTATGACGATGCCGCCGTCTGTTATCAGCAGGCGGTGTTGACGGAGGGAATGCTTGACGCCACGAGACTTGAGCACATGTATGGATCGCTCCATTTCATCGTCTCTCCATCGGTATCCGATCTTCAGTACGGTGTTGATGAGCGATGATACACCGATGCCGCTTATGGTTTCGGTGTCCAGGTATTGGCGAATCTGGTTCAGGTAGATACAGGTTATGCCCCGGTCGAGGCAGAATGCGAGAAGCCGGATCAAGAAATCAAAGGCGGAGCCTTGCGAGCCCATGCGACCAACCGCCGAGATGGCGTCGATGACGATATGGTCCGGCTGGAAGCGCATAATCTCGGCCATGATGCGGTACAGGTGTTCCTCCATGCCGCGGGACTCTGGCATTGCTGTCAGTATCACAAGCGAACCGTCTTCGATGAGGATATCTATATCTATGCCGGGACTCTTCATGGAGCCAACCAGGCTTTCGCAACTCTCCTCAAAGCTGATATAGAGGATCCGCTCTCCGCGTTGTACGGCGGCCCGGGCGAAAGTGCAGGCGAGGGTGGTTTTCCCACTGCCGGTGGGTCCGGCGATGAGCATGGTGGATCCCCGCAGATATCCGCCACCGAGCATTTCATCCAGTTCGTCGTTGCCCGTTGAGAGTATCTCTCCAGAGGTGATATGGGTGAGATCCGTCATCGATATCGGCAGCAGGATTACGCCGCCGGGTGAGATGATGAACGGGCATTCATTGGAGAGATATTTGCTCCCACGGTATTTTATCACACGGAGGCGACGGGTGGTGATCTGTTCGTCGATTCGCTGGTCCATTTCGATAGCGCAGTCTGTTAGGAACTGAAGAAAGGAATAGTCCGGCTCGATCCCCGGAGTGGTAAGAAATTTTGATGTCATGATGCTGGTGATTTTCTGATCTACAAGCCAGTTGTGAAGTCTGAAAAGTTCATCGTCGCGGAGGTCGGAATCGTCGAATAGTCTCAAAAGAGCGTCAATGGCGTCGATGACAACAAGCTGCGCCCCGATACGCTCGATCTGTCCATTCAGGACGGCGAGGAATCCCTCTATGTTGAACTCCCCTGTACGGACCGTTCGGAAGTCAAGCCTGGGATGTATGAGCACCAATCGGTTTTCACGCTCGATAGCGTCCAGGTCCCAACCCATAGACAGGGCGTTCGCTCGCACCCCGTCCTCTGTTTCTTCGAAGGAGACAAAGATTCCTGGACGGCCTTTCTTGGCTAACCGATAAATGATTTCGAGAGAGAGCACGGTCTTGCCGGCGCCTGGTCCGCCGGTCAGGAGCACGGTACGCGCTTTTGGGATGCCGCCGTGGAGTATGTCATCGAG
>CAYNWJ010000663.1:0-1802 GCA_964400815.1 uncultured bacterium | reverse complement strand
GCTGAAGGCCGCCCAGAAGGTGCTGGCCGGATAGCATGTTTTCCGGGTTGAATTCTTCGATTGAACGGAAATGACCGCGGTCGGGGTGTGAACCGTATATCCGCCCCTTCCCGGCGTAACAACCAATGGAGATCGAGTTCGATGTACAAGGTCCTTATCAGTGACAATGTGGCGCAGGATTGCGCCGACATACTGGAGGCCGCGCCGGAAATCAGCGTCGATTTCAAAACGAAGCTCTCACCCGAAGAGCTCGAATCGATTATCGGCGAATATGACGGCCTCGTGGTGAGAAGCGCAACGAAAGTGCGGGAGAACATCCTGGCGGCGGCAAAAAAGCTGAAGGTCATCGGCCGGGCGGGCGCCGGTGTCGACAACATCGATGTCGACAGGGCGACCGAGGCCGGCATCGTGGTCATGAACACGCCCGGCGGAAACACCACTTCGACCGCGGAACATGCCTTCAGCCTCATGATGGCGCTTTCACGGAATATCGCCCAGGGAGACCGGTCCATCAAGGAGGGCCGCTGGGATCGCAAGAAATACATGGGCGTCGAGCTCCGCGGCAAGGTCCTCGGTCTCGTCGGTCTCGGAAATATCGGTCAGGTTGTCGCGCAGCGGGCGTCTGCGTTCGAAATGCGTGTGATCGGCGTCGATCCCTTCATTTCGAAAGACGTGGCCAAACGGTGCGGCATCGAGCTGGTAAGCCTCGATGACATATGGGCCCAGGCTGACTATATTTCATTCCACACCCCCCTGAACGACAGCACCAGGCACGTCCTCAACGCCGAAACGCTCGCCGCATGCAAGGACGGGGTCCGCATCATCAACTGCGCCCGCGGCGGCATCGTCGACGAGGCGGCCCTGCTCGAAGCCATAGAATCGGGCAAGGCGGCCGGCGCCGCGCTCGACGTCTACGAGAAAGAGCCGCCCGAACAGGCGGATGTGGTCATGCATGAAAACGTGGTCTGCACGCCCCACCTGGGGGCATCGACCGCCGAGGCCCAGGATATCGTGGCCGTCATGGTCGCCGAGCAGATCAGGGACTTCCTTATCACCGGCGAGGTCCGCAACGCGGTGAACATGCCTTCCCTGGCATCCGATGTCTTCAAGGAGGTACAACCCTTCACCAATCTGGCGAAGAAAATGGGCGCCATGCTCGGCCAGCTCGGCAGGGGGCAGCTCACAGAGGTGGATATCGTCTATTACGGGGACGTACACAACTACGACACCTGGCCCATTACCTCTTCGGCGCTCGAGGGGCTCTTCACTTGGGGCTATGCCGAAGGGGTCAACATGATCAACGCCCTCGCCACGGCGGAAAAGCTCGGCATCACGGTGAAGGAAGTCAAGTCATCAGAAGACAAGGACTTCAAAAACTGTATCGAACTGGTCATCACCACAGATGACGGGAAGCTGGACATCATGGGCACCATATTCGGCCGCATGAACCCCCGTATCGTGAAATTCCAGGGCTACAGTCTGGATTTCGTGCCCGAAGGTCACATGCTCATCTGCGGGAACTTCGACCGTCCCGGCATCATCGGCAGCATCGGAACCGTACTCGGCCGGAAGAACGTCAACATCGCCCACATGAACTGGGCGCGCAAGAGCCAGGCAGGCGAAGCCCTCGTCATCATCAACACTGACGAAGCCGTCGGCAAAGACGGGCAGGCGGAGGTGGCGAAGATCGACGATATCACCTGGGTCGAGGCCATCAGTCTCTGATTTCACATGCTTCTGTACTATATTAAACCTCCCGGTGTCAACAGACACCGGGAGGTTTTTTGTCATCTTTTCCGAAC
>CAYNWJ010000662.1:0-1805 GCA_964400815.1 uncultured bacterium | reverse complement strand
AATCGGCTGTTATCTCCTGCGCGGAGACACCGGACGCCCCCATGGAAGCGGCAGCTCCGGCCATCGCCGAGTTTTTCAGAAAGTTACGCCGTGATACTCGTGTATTCATGGTAGTCTCCTGTATCAATAATTCCTCTGGTTATCCACAGTCCCGATCAATAGCCCCGTTTCAGGAAGTACGGCCTGACCATGTTGTCGTAGTCCGCACCACCACGCTCATGGAATCCCTGCCAGTAATACGGCATCTCGCCACGCATGGCCATGTGATCGGTCCACGCCGCCATGAGCATCCAGTGCACCACCAGGCCGGTTAGGCCGTCGGTCGGGCATATCTTGTTGTCGAAGCCCTTCACGGACAGGACACCCTCGCTCTCCGGGCTGTAGGTATTGAACGCGTCGTCAACCTCCTTGAAGAGCCGTACGCCGGAAGCGTCGCCGTCGGTCTCGTACGGGCATATGGCGGCCACATAGGCGCCCTTCGCCTTCGCCTCGCGGGCCACTTCGAGCTCCTGCTCCTGCCGCGAACGCAGGGAGCAGATGAGAACGATGTCGTCCCGTTCGAGCCTGTCGGCGTTGTAGTGCTGGCCGATCATCGATCCCGAGGCGGCACCCACGGCGTCGCTCACGAATGGATTGCCCGAACGCTTCTCGGATGTGGGGAACGGTTCGCCGTAGACCATGAATTTCGAGCCTTTTCCGAGGACGAAATCGGCCCACTTGTTGGCGACACGGTCCATCTTCGGGCGGTCGGCGCCGATACGCTCGAAACGCTGGATGAGCATCTCCAGCCATGTGCGCGCCGCGCCGGTTCCCGCATCACGTCCCCTGGAACCGATGAGCGTGGCCATCATGGCGGTGCAGGGCCAGTAGACGGCGTTCGCTGCCAGTCCGCTGGACGGACAGAGCTTGAACTGGGGCACCTGCGGGGCATCGACAAGACCGTTGTCCCATGGGACCTGGCTGTCGATGACCATGTTCGACTGCTCCTCGATGGTGGGCAGTTCCATGTGCTGGGGACGCAGGCCGTTGGGCGGCGTCTTGTAATGGGGGTAGTAGTTGTTGGTTACCCCGGCGACATAGACCCCGCGCTCCATGGCGGCCTTGCGGGATTCGCTGGTGACGTGGGTGATGAGGAAATCCCCCGGCTTCATGGCCTCGAACACCGAATCGGGCGAGCCTATCTCGAGCTGGGGGAGCACCCAGGGCTGGCCCGGCCGCTCACGGCTTCCCGCGAATGACGCATAATGACCGAAAACGAGTTCCGAGGTGACCGTTCCGCCGTCTTCCCTGAGCTCATATGCCTTTTCCATGGCCTTCGTCATGGCGGGAATCTGGGTGTCGAGAACGCCCCTGACGATGTCCAGCGCGCCGTCGTAGTACTGGTCCATGAACGGCTTCCAGTCACCGGTGCGGTTAATGACCATGCCCGGAAAGGCTTCGGCCCTGCCGCCGCCTTTCAGGCCCGCCGCCGCTCCCAGAGCCGAAGCGCCCGCCAGGAATCCGCGCCGAGAAAATCCCGTACTCATGAAAACCTCCCTGAATGATGTGATGTATAATGTTGAAACTTGCTGTCGTTGACTGCCGCCTTCCATGAAGCATCCAAGGATCACGATGGCGGCGTTGAGGATGAGAAGGAAGACCCAGGCCTGGTCCGAGACTGCGGTGAAGGTCGCCGTAAGCATCTCGGGGGCGTTGATGTAGGTGAGAAACCAGCCGAAAGGTTTGGCGCAGGCGATGACGAAAAGGATGACCGCGGATTGCTTCGCGGTCTTTGTCGACAAACGTTGCAGCCTCCGCGCCGCGTG
>CAYNWJ010000661.1:0-1825 GCA_964400815.1 uncultured bacterium | reverse complement strand
GTCGGCGTCGACCTCGATTCTGGCCAGGTCGCCATGGTTCCGCACACGATAGTATTCGACTCCCAGATCACGGAGAAACGCCTCGGCCCGCGCCGTACGCTCCAGAAGCCCGGTCGTGATACAGTCTCCATAGGGGAAGCGTGAAGCCAGGCAGGCGAAGGAAGGCATGTTCCATGTGGGCAGGCCGAGTTCGCGGCTCAGGAGACGTATGTCATCCTTGGTGAACCCGAGCTCCCTGAGCGGACTCGCCACTCCCAGCTCTGCGAGGGCGCGGTGGCCCGGACGGTAGTCGGAGACGTCATCCACGTTCGAGCCGTCCATCACATGTTCGATGCCCTGTTCTGCCGCGATGTCGCGGATCATGGTAAACAGGGCCTTCTTGCAGTGATAGCACCTGTCTGGGGGATTATCCGTAAACATGGGAATATCGTTCACGGAGACAGGAATCTCGACCAGACGTATGCCGATGCTTTCCGCCAGTTCCCGGGCCTGGACGATGCTCTCAGGCGGATAGGCTTCGGAATCGACGATGACCGCTATCGCCCTGTCGCCGAGCGCGTCTGTGGCAGCCTTCGCCAGAAATGTGCTGTCAACACCCCCCGAGAAGGCGACAGCCGCGGATTTCAGGTTTTTCAACGTGATTATCAGGGTATCATATTTTTTCCGCAGCTTCTTCTCCATCTCATCCTCCAGTCACTTGTCAGCAGCCGCTGTAGATGAACAATATTTCCGGTAACCAGCCAATGAACTTGACTTGTCGTTCATTTGGCGCTATATTGGCGGTAGCGACAACATGTTTACAAAATCTCAACCGCGGCTGTTTGTTGATGTCCGTGGCAACGGGCGCATCCCGAACGGCGGTAAGCCGCAAAACACCTTGGCCGCATTCCTTGCTGTTATTCATACGTTGCTGATAAAGGTGCAGTCACGCCGTTCATGCGCAGCTCAGGCATTCATGCACCTCGTACTATATATATGAATGAAAAATCGAATCAGTTGCATGGTTTTTTTTAATACGTCGCACAAACATAATATACGGCATTTTCCGGTCATTCATTGTTAAATTATCATGTTAATGCACAGGATCCTGCGGCAGGTCCTCAGGAGAGAATCGAAACACCCGAAACAGGCCACCGTTCACTATGTGTGCAACCGAACAGAAAAAACATGGTATAAGGAATAGAGAGGAACAGGCGTTCGCGGCGTAACCGTGCAACGCGATAGACAGTTCTTCAACAGGTGACGTTTTCCTGCACGCATCCCACCAGTTCCGCACCAGGAAAATTTCCCGACAATACGCGGGCTTTATCGGCGTGAATTGCTGCTTTCAGGAAGTGGGTATTATCATACATCTATAGAGGGGCTTCTTTTTCGTTCACCTAAAGGGGGTGTTGAACATGAAAAAAATCCTGACCAAACGGCAGCAGGAGATTCTCGATTTCATCGAGGATTTCATCGACAGGAGGGGGTATCCGCCCACCCTGCGTGAGATCGGGAATGAATTCGGGATCAGTTCCACCAACGGTGTCAGGGTCAACCTGGCGGCGCTGGAGAAAAAGCAGTACATCATCCGGCGTCCGTGGCTCTCACGAGGCATCGAGCTGGTGCATTCGCCGAAGACCAAGCAGACCGACAGCGAGATCGGCTATATTCCCATCATCGGGAAGGTGGCCGCCGGCGAGCCCATCTTCGCCGCCGAGAACATCGAGGGCATGCTCGCCGTCGACGACACGTTCCTGCCCACCAAGAAAGCCTTCGCGCTGAAGGTCCAGGGCGACAGCATGATCAACTGCGGCATTCTCGACGGGGACTATGTCCTCGCGCG
>CAYNWJ010000660.1:0-1830 GCA_964400815.1 uncultured bacterium | reverse complement strand
CCTGTGTCGATTATGCCAACCACCACTCGTCTGCTTCCACGGAAAACCGTCCATGGCGTCAAGGTCCTCGAGGAGCAGCTGAGCGGGCGCACCGATGCCCACCAGCGGATATTCGAGCCGCCAGGTTACGGTCACCGCGTTCGAGCCGCCGAATGTTTCCCCGCAGTATCTGCATCCGGGAAAGGTTCCGGCGCCGTCCCCATTCCCACCTGTCACCACCTCTGAAAGGATGGCTTTGGCGGCTTTTTCACCGATGGCCGACCGTATCCGCTTCACCAGGGCATCGTGCGACACCCCCATTCGCTCGCAATACAGGGAGATGATCAGGTCTGCCGCATCCCTGTGACCGCCGCCGTAGCAGCCACGGGAGACGAGGACATCGGTGGGGGTCAGACCGGCGCGGCGTACGAAGCCGAGCTTTTCGAGCCTGTCGGTATCCAGGAGCGAGTAGTAGGGAAACGCGAGACTGTCGGCCAGATCAACGATCGAACAGGGTCTCCGGGAAAGGATCATCAGGATATCCCTCTCCGCCTGTGTCAGGAAGGATTCATCGGGCGGCCGCCTGACGAGAGTGAAATGTGTCCCCGGCTGAACCAGAGTGTAGTCGGAGGAGGAGAAACCCCGCAATGCTTCGAGAGACGTGAGAATAGCGGGATTGTCGAGTGCGAGGACGGTAATGGGTATAACGCGTTTCGGCCCGATTTTCAGGGTCTTGTGCTCCCATTTTATTTCGCTGTCGCCTCCGAGCCCCACGGTCCTGATATCGACAGCGTGGAGAGCGGTACGGTAGTGTCCCACGGTGGCTCCGCGGCCCGTTCTTCGTGCCGTCCCGTTCTCGATGATCGCGATATCCGAGGTCGTCCCCCCCATGTCGATCAATACGCACGATTCCTCATCGGAGAGATAACGCGCACCCTTGACGGACGCCGCCGGCCCCGAAAGGATGAGGCGCACGGGCTGCTCCAGGACTTCGTTGGTGTTCATGAGCGTGCCGTCGGTGGTCACCAGGCGGATGTCTTCGGGCAGTCCGAGATCCCGGACCACATCGATGATGGAATGGATGAGCGATTCGATGACAGGCATCAGCCGGGCATTCAAGAGGACGGTGTGGGCGCGGCGTACGGAATCGATCTCGTCGGTCAGGTCGTGACCGGACGCCACGGGGATTGAAAATTCCGAACGGATGAGCTCGCACGCACGAACCTCGTGTGCGGGGTTGCGCGGGGCCATGTAGGATGAAACGGCGATGGCCTCGATACCGGCTCGCGCCAGTTCTTCGGCCGTATTGAGAAGAGCATCCTCGACGAGGGGTTCCGTTTCCACACCATAAATATCATGGCAGCCGCCGACCGTGCGCACGAGATCGCCGGCGCCCACATTGACAAGCGATGCCGCACCCTCGTCATATCCGATCAGCACAAGCCCCGTTCGCGCGCCTTTTTCCTCGACGATCGCGTTGGTGGCCAGCGTGGTCGATATGGCGATCCGTCCCGCCCGGACCATGTCTTCGCGGGGGAGATTCTGAAGCGCCTGCCGTATCCCCACAGAAAGATCGTGATGCGTCGTGGGGGATTTCGCGGTCGACAGGACTTTGCGGTCACGAAGGGACAGGACGACCGCATCGGTGTAGGTCCCTCCAGCATCGATGCCCACAACGACATCAACATCGCCATCCGGCTGAAGTTCCGCGCCGGCTGGCAGTTCACGGTATCCGCCGGAAAAGAGGAAGCGCTTGCGGAAATCCTCTCCGACGAACCGCTCATCATCACATTCTCCCCGGGCTGTGATGACATCATCGACGCCTCCGACGACCTGTGTTTCACCGGGTTC
>CAYNWJ010000659.1:0-1846 GCA_964400815.1 uncultured bacterium | reverse complement strand
TGTAATACCATACTTTATAATAGCTTATGTGAATTATCCGATGGGTTTTCGGGGGGTTGCCAGAAACTTTTTACAAGGTTTTTCACCTGTCCGCATGGGAACGGCGGAAACACAAACCGCAGCGGGGAGGAAAGAAACAAAACAGGTCCTTCAGACCATCGCCGCCGCCTGTCTTGCAGCAGACCGGGACGCGTAAACGTTGGATAGACGCGGTAATCACCGGGCGAGGAAATCTTCGAAAGCGCCGCCGAAAAGCATACCGACATCACGGCGGGCCTCTTTTTCGGTGATCCGCCAGCCGGCCTTTTCGATATCGCGGTATTTTCCGGCAAGGACCCGGGCGATGATGTCCCGCGAATGCGCCCATTTGTAAATCAGCTGATCGAGCAC
The DNA here is from genome assembly GCA_964400815.1 of uncultured bacterium. Taxonomy (GTDB): domain Bacteria; phylum Latescibacterota; class Latescibacteria; order Latescibacterales; family Latescibacteraceae. The sequence continues at coordinate 1,456 of CAYNWJ010000659.1, read as the reverse complement.
CCGGGCGTCCGAATGCTGGGGCGTCATGGAAAGACCGAGAAGCTCCAGGCGCTCCGCCGTCATTTCGCGGATGATGCTGGGATTGTTCAGGAACCACCAGCAGCCGAATATCATGAGATTGGGGAATTTTCTGGCGGTCACGCAGAGTTCGTGCTGGTTCTCGCGGGAGAGCATGGTGACGAGGAACGAATTTTCGGGATTTTCACCGCAGAGGCGTTCCACCGCGCCGATGTCGGCCTTTCCGACGCCGTCACCGGCGAGAACGAGACCGGGATTGACACGCTTCTTCACACCGATCATGAGGGCGAAAGGCAGGCCCAGTTCCCTTCCGACGGGGAGAATGCACTGATCGATGATCGTTCCGCAGGGCGATGTGTCCGGATAGGAAAAGTCCGGAGGAAGGGACGCCGCCATGTATGCGGGATGCATGGTTTTCGCCCAGTCCATGAGGAACCGTCTGATCTCGGAAAGCGTGAACGCGCCGAGACGCGGTTCGACCTCATATCCCCATGCGGCCAAATCCCGGCAGGCCCCGTCCCAGTCGACGAGCAGCCGGTCGATACGGAGCGCGGACCGGAACCGCTTGTCGAGGGTTTTTTTCCGCTGCTTCCAGATTCCATGTTCCGCCGGATCGAAGGGATCGTTGGTCATGATCACGCCGCGAACGTTCGCCGTCTTGAAGACGAGGTCGATATACTCCCCGGGTGTCATGTCCTTGAAGAAGGCCCGGTGGTTTTTCAGGGTGCGTTCGCCGGGATCGAGCCCGAGTTTCGAAAGACAGGTAAGAATGCCGCGGCATGCCTCGGAAACGGGGGACCGCTCGATGAAGAGATGTTTCCAGATATAATCGGCCTGTCTGCGCTTCGTCATGGCCCAGAATTTTTCGTATGGCATCGGCGCCACGCGAAACACCTCGGCGACGAGGTAATGATAGGTCAGCAGTTCGTCAATGCCCCACAGGAGAAGATCCCCGAAGTCCGCATCGTAGATATGAGTGTGAACGTCCAGCACCGGCGTATCATTGACGATCCCGGCTATCGTGCCGGTGATGGATGTATATGACGCATCCTGTTTTTTTGGTGTCATCTTCCGTCTCCTGGTGTCGTATGAAAAAGCTTATCGTTTGATCATTGGGCCGCAGGCTCACGGTGCATACACCGTGGGATCGGGGATGTCCGCCTCGGCGAAACCGCTGCGGCGGATGATGCAGCTGTCGCATCTGCCGCAGGCCCTCCCCCGCCCGTCGGGGTCGTAGCAGCTGTGGGTCAGGGAATAATCGACACCGAGGCGTGCCCCGGTCATGATGATCTCGGCTTTCTTCATGCAGACGAGCGGGGCGTGGACATTTATCCGGCGACCCTCGACACCCTCCTTCGTCGCGAGATTGGCCAGACGCTCGAACGCCTCGATGAAGGCGGGGCGGCAATCGGGATATCCCGAATAATCGACCGCGTTG
>CAYNWJ010000658.1:0-1850 GCA_964400815.1 uncultured bacterium | reverse complement strand
GTCAATCATCATTCTTCCATCGGCGACAGCATCGGTTACATGCGGTTTCATCAATAGTTCAAAGAACCTTTTTGCTTATTTTTTTGGATATAATACCATACTTTATAATAGCTTATGTGAATTTTCCGATGGATTTTTGGGGGGTTGCCAGGAATGAGCCCTGGTGGGGCTGTCTGGAAGGATCCCGCGTTGCCGGCAGGATGAGATGTGCGGGAATGTCAGGAGCGGTCATCGTCGCCCAGGGCGATGTCCAGCGTTTTCTCCGCATAGATCGCGGTCGTGTCGAACACCGGGAGCGAAAGGTCCTTCTGCCTGATGAGAAAGGGAAGCTCGGTGCAGCCGAGCACAATGCCCTGTGCGCCTTCTTCGCGAAGCCGTTCGATGCATGACAGAACGTGCCGGCGGGAGTCTTCGGTGACGATGTTCCTGACCAGTTCGTTGAAAATGATGTCGTTGATGCGTTCCTGAACACCCCCGTCAGGCACGACCGTCTCGATGCCGTGATCGAGAAGGGTGTCCCGATAGAAATCCCCGCTCATGGTGAAACGTGTCCCGAGCAGTCCCACCCTGTCCAGGCACCTGCTTCTTATGCTCACCGCGGTAGCGTCCATGATGCTGAACCACGGAATGGGTATCCTTTGCGACACATCGCCGTGCACGAGATGGATCGAATTGCACGGCGCCACGGCGAAATCCGCGCCCGCCCGATGCAGACGTTCCACGATGGCGGCGATGTCGTCAGCCGAATCGTATCCCCTCTCGATGAAGCGCTCGAACGAAACGCTGTAAATGATGATTTCCGGATAGGCATGGTTCCCCCGCCGCTCATAATACGACCGTGTCAACAGCCGGTAGAATTCGCAGGTCGATTCGGGCCCGAGCCCGCCGATGACGCCGATTTTCTTCACTGTCCCTCCCCCGCGCCCGCCGCGATGCGATACAGGCCGATGGTAAAGAGCGGAACGAGAAACACCGCGAAAAAGAACCAGCTCAGAGCGCCGTATCCCCGGGCGATGAGACTGATGATCCCGAAACCGGAAATCCCCGCGCTGACGGCCAGGATGACTGCGGCGATGAGCGGCCTCGCCCCGCGGGGCAGGCTCCCGCCCTTCGAGGCATAGACGGCGTCGATGCGCTCGTTCACCGCGTGAATGAACCCGGTGCCGGTCTCGATCAGGGTCACGAAGAGCATGATCTGGAAAACCGCCGAAAGCACGGGAATCCCCAGGCCTTCGAGCAGGTATACGGCCGGAATTTCCACCTGCAGAACGTCGGGATAGCGGCCCACGACCGCGACAAGGAACAAAAGCCCCGGAAAGATGCCGATCACCCCTGCCAGGAGACCCGCGCCGATGGCGTGTCTGCGTGTTTCCAGATGGCGCAGGCAGAACATGACGGCGGGTATGTTCTGAAGGTTGTAGGCGGCATATTTGAATCCCCCGGTGAACCATCCCGGCCGGGCGCCCTGCTCGGTGAAACGCTCGCGGATCACCGGACCGAATTTCGCGAACGCGATGACGAACACGATGCCGTACACCAGGTACAGGACCATCGACCACCCCGACAGAAACGTTTCGATGTGCTCGCTGCCTTTGTATGTATGGAACAGTATGGCGGCGAACATGATGCCGACACCGAGCATATAGGGCGTTCCGAAGGCGTCCCTGAGGATGACCCCGGCCGCGGAACCGATGACCGCGAGCACGATGAGCATGGCCACCGCATACAGCACCTCGAAAACGAACCAGTATCCGCCGAGAAGCGTTTTGAAATAGCTTCTGTAATCATAGGTGCCGAAGACCCGGACACACTCGAAGAACACCGCCAGTGTCACCGACCACATGACCGTG
>CAYNWJ010000657.1:0-1861 GCA_964400815.1 uncultured bacterium | reverse complement strand
GTGATTGCATGATCGGTATAGAATCCGAGATGACGGAGGATGACACCCCGGTTCGATACGGCGCGGCCGTCGAGGATCGTCGCGATCACCCCGCCATCCGGGCCGGCAATCGTTCCTGATACACGGGCGTCGGATTGAATGACGATCTTCAGCACCGGGAATGATTCGATGGTCGGGCGATGGTCTCCATCGACGATGCGCCCCCGGCCCTGCCATGTTCCCACGATTTCGGACGGGATGGTGTGGGTCGCATATGGTGTCACACGGTGCAGCGCGGGCGCCGCCACGGAGAGGAACGTCGCCATGACCGCGATGGTGATCAGGGCCTTGAGGATGTTCAGCGGGGTCAGCTTGTCGAGGGTGATGTCCTGGGGGTCCGGCTCGGGATTGTTCCATTCGAAGAGATGTCCGCGACCCATGTCCCCTCCCGTGTCAGGAATAGGCCTTGGGATTGCAGAGGTTTTCGGCGCAGTCTGCTACCCGTGCGCATTTCTTGCATATGAATGCCGGTTTTTTTACAAGTTTCTGCATTTTCTTCAGCTTGCCCTTCTTGGCGATTGTGCAGAGATGGCCTTCATGGTTTTTGCAGTCTGTTTTACCCATCATGTCCTCCCGTCTGCAGGAACAGTGGAATGCAGCCACATCCCATTCTGTTCCGTTTCGTTCCGTTTCTTTCTGTTATAAATGTATGATTGTTCAGCGGATGATTCAAATCATTTTTTGATTGTCTCACCTTCCGTCGCCGGAAATCATTGTCTGTTCCCCGCCGGTTGATTATCTTCACGCCAATTGGTTTCCACCCGCCTCAGCCTGCCATGCGGTAGGATACGGCATGTTCACACCGCTTTCGACACTCACCGTGCTATTTTGAAAGGAGTTTTCCCATGACCGGCAGGGAACGGGTCATGACGGCCCTCGACCACAGGGAACCCGACCGTGTGCCCATCGACTTCGGTGGCAGCCGGGTGACCGGGATCGCCGCCGTGGCCTATCGGCGGTTTCTCGAACACGCGGGCCTCGATGACGAGATCCGTATCTTCGACATCAAGCAGCAGCTCGCCCTGCCTTCGCCCGAAACGGCGCGCATGCTCGGGAGCGATGTCGTCCAGCTCACCCGTCTGGGGCCGACCACCGGCATGCCCTTTCTCGGCATCGACCGATGGGAGGAGGGAACGGCCACCGACGGCGGTCCCTGCCGTGTGCCCGGGGGATACGATCCCGTGGTCTTGGACGACGGCACGCTCGAAATCCACCGGGACGGGGACCTCTTCGCCCGCAGGCCCGCCGGCGCGCTCTATTTCGACGTGGTAACCGCGCCCCTGAAGGACGCCGAAACCATTGAGGACATCGACGCCTATGTCTGGCCCGATCCCTGGAGCGGCCGGGAGGAGGCCTTCATCCGCGCCGAGATCGACCGCCTGTGGCACGGCACCGACATGGCCGTGTTCGCGGGGCTTCCGCTGTTCGACTGTTCCTTCATGGAACTGGGGCAGGTCATCTTCGGCTTCGAGACCCTCCTCATGAACCTGCTGCTCAAACGTGACATGATGGAGCGCTGGCTCGACCGGGTGCTCGAACACCACCTGGCCACGCTGGACAAGTTCCTTGCCCTCGCCGGGCCGTACATCTGCGCAATACAGATGAACGACGACCTGGGCGCGCAGGACGGTCCCCTCATTTCCCCTGAACTGTACCGGGAGCTCATCAAACCCCGCCAGGCGGCCTGGATCGACTTCGTGCGCGCACGTTCCGATGCGAAGATATTTCTCCACTGCGACGGCGCGGTGGGCGACATCCTGGATGATTTCGTGGACATCGGCATCGAAATCCTCAATCCCGTCCAGACCGGCGCGAAGGGGAT
>CAYNWJ010000656.1:0-1864 GCA_964400815.1 uncultured bacterium | reverse complement strand
TATAATAAGCAAATAAATTCTTTGAACAATTGATGAAACCGCATGTAACCGATGCCGGCGGCGAGGGAAGAATGATGATTGACCGTACGCCGTTTGAACCATGATTAATGGGATGAAAGGATTGACAGGATTGTAATCACGGTTCATCCCGTAATCCTGAAAATCCCGGTTCAGAAACTGAAAAACCTCGAATTATTTATTTCAGCCGAAAAACGGGGGGTTGCTTCCTGATAATATATATTTGTTTATTTTGTAAATACCAACGCTGCAGATCTTAAACGATCTGCCGGGCGCAACCGGCGAAATACATCATGATTCACTCGTACTCATCAGCGAAAGGAAACGTGATCGACATGAAAAGAAATCATTCGTTCCCGCTCATTGTCATGGGCGCGCTGCTCATCATCCTGACAATGGTCTCCTGCGCCCGCGTGGGCAAGGAATTCCCCACCGACCCGGTGCAGTCCATCCAGGTCGGCACGACAACCCGGGCGGACATCGAGCGCATGTTCGGCGAGCCCTGGCGGGTGGGTGTCGACAGCGGCAGGCGGACGTGGACCTATGGCTATTACAGGTATTCGCTGTTCGGGGAAACCGTCACCCGCGACCTGGTGGTGAAGTTCCGCGACGACGGCGTGGTCGATTCCTATTCCTTCAACACATCCGAGATCGACGACGAGCGGTTCCGGTAGAGGCCGGTTTCGGCTGTTGGGCGGGATATGTTCCGGACACATCAGCAACCGTTCTTTTCCATGCGGAGGTTACTTTTCATGAAAGCGACCGTGAGCGCCTTTCTGTGCCTTGCGGTGGTTTCGTTCGCGTCACCGCCCCCGGCGCAGCCGGCCGGAAGGATCGCCGATGACACCGCCGTGGGCGAGGCCATCGCCGTGCTCGACGCCTGGATCGAAACCCAGGCGGCCTACAGGCGTCTGCCCGGACTTTCCATCGGCATCGTATACGACCAGGAACTGGTGTGGGCGAAGGGGTACGGTTTCGCTGACAGGGAGCGCAGGATCCCTGCCACGCCCGCAACCGTCTACCGTATCGCCTCCATCTCGAAGCTCTTCACCGGCATCGCGGTCATGCGGCTCCGGGACGAGGGCGGGCTCCGTCTCGACGATCCCGTCTCCCGCCATCTCCCGTGGTTCGATATCCGCCAGAAATATCCGGGATCGCCGCCGATCACCATCGAACAGCTTCTGACCCACACATCCGGACTGCCGAGGGAGGCGCCCTTCCCCTACTGGACCGATTTCGAGTTTCCCACACGCGGGCAGATACGGGAGGCGCTTTCCGGGCAGGAGACCGTCTTCCCCCCCGCCCGTCGCTGGAAATATTCGAACCTGGCGCTGGCCCTGGCGGGAGAGGTGGTTGCGGAGGTGTCCGGCATGCCCTACGAACGGTACATAACCGAAACGATTCTCGCGCCGCTGGGCATGAACGACACGGCGGTGGCGATCGACGGCGCCCTGCGCGAGCGGCTGGCGGCGGGGTACGGCCGGATGATGCCGGATGGTCGTCGGGAAACACGGCCTTTCACCGATTCGAAGGGGCTGACTCCGGCGGCGAACCTGTCGTCCACGGTCGGGGATTTCGCCGCATTCGCCTCGTGGCAGTTCCGGCTGCTCGATGCCGCCGAACCGGAGATACTCGCCCCCCACACGCTCCGGGAGATGCACCGCGTACACTGGGTGCATCCCGGATGGGAGAGCGGATGGGGGCTCGGATTCGCCGTCTGGCACCACGAAGACCGGGATCTGGTCGGGCATGGCGGCCATGTGGGCGGCTACACCACGCGTGTCGCCCTGAGCCCCGAAGAAAAGATCGCCGTAATCGTCATGACCAACGCGGACGACGGCGATCC
>CAYNWJ010000655.1:0-1867 GCA_964400815.1 uncultured bacterium | reverse complement strand
TCGGCGACATTCCTCTTCCGGGCCGGCTTCCTTTTTTCAGACGCTGAAATCAGGCGGGATCACGCGAATGTCGCTTCCATCGCCTGATCGAGGTCGCCGATGATGTCCTCCGTGTCCTCGAGCCCCACGGACAGGCGGAACAGGTTGTCCAGGATGCCGAGAGCGTAGCGCTCCTCGCGGGTGTTGTTGTAATAGGTCACCGTCGCGGGATGGGTGATCAGCGTTTCGCAGCCGCCGAGGGACGGGCCGATATAGCAGAGCTTGAGATTATCGAGAAGACGGTTGGAATCCTCGAGATCGCCGTCGAGCTCGAAGGTCGTCACCGAACCGAAACCGCTCATCTCGCGCATGGCGACCTCGTGATGGGGGTGGCTTTCGAGCGCCGGGTAATACACACGCCTGATGCGGGGATGGGATTCGAGCCAGCGCGCCACCTTCTCACCCGAGGTGTTGAGGTGCTCCATACGGACGCTGAACGTCTTGAGACCGCGTATCAGCAGATAGACACAGTGGGGATCGATCACCCCGCCCATGATCTTCTGGAAATCGACGATGGCCTTCACCAGCTTCTCGCTGCCGAGCACCACGCCCGCGAGGATGTCGTTGTGTCCGGCCAGGTATTTTGTGGCGCTGTGGATGACGATGTCCGCGCCGAGCTCGAGTGGCCGCTGGTTATAGGGCGTCGCAAAGGTGGAGTCGGACACCACGATGATCTCCGGATGCTCCTTCTTGATCTTCCTGAGACGGGAAAAGTCCACGATGTTCAGATAGGGGTTCGTGGGCGACTCGCTGAAAAAGACGCGGGTGTTGTCGCGGATTGCGGCCTCGATTCCCTCGTAATCGCCCATCTTCACCATGGTCGTCTCAATGCCCCAGTGCGGCAGCCAGCTCTTGACGAATGAAAGAGTCTTCCCATAGGCGTCGTCGGTGATGATCATGTGATCGCCCGCCTTGAGCACTGCAAGGAGCGTGTTGATGATGGCGCTCATGCCGGAGGCGAACAACACAGCGGACTCGGCCCCTTCGAGCTGGGCCAGTTTTTTCTCGGCGGCGCGCTGGGTGGGGTTGCCGTAACGGCCGTACTCGTAACGGAAATGGTGTTTCTGGGTGTACCGGTGGATGTCCTCGGAGTTCTTGAAGATATAGGTCGATGACTGGATGATCGGCGTGGTGATGGAGTCGTAGGGCTTGAAACGTTCCTCGCCCGCATGTACGCAATCGGTCGATATACCCTTCTTTTTCTCGGCGCTCATAGATATCAGTCCCCGGTGAAATGATTATTTCAGCGAATTTTTCAAAATATAAAATATTTTTTTAATAAAATAAAGGATTTTTCAGGGAAATCTGCGGAAGAGAAACCGGTATTCGAACATGGTGCGAGAGACGGTGGGTCGGTTAAGGTGAAGTGGGGACGGTATCCCTATCTGGTGTCACATCTTTCCATGTTTGATCATGATCGAAAAACAGAAGGAGGCAAGTCCGACGATCGCCCCCCAGGAGCAGACGAGCATGATCCATCCTCCGAGTGTCATGGACGTTCCTCCTCTGGGAGTGTATCGAGGTCGATATCCGGCAACGGTCTTCCCCGCCAGGCGAGCCTGACAAGGAGGATGACCGCCGTGATTACAGCGAGAAGGGTGAGACGTGTCCCCAGCACCCACGGCTTGTTCTCCTCGGGGACCCCCTCCATCCGCAGGACGGGGATCGCCTTCTGCCATGTCCATGTTCCCAACAGGACGAGCAGGAACGTGGGCGTGACATACTTGATGAAAATACGGAACACGAGCGGCAGGGAGATATCCGCGCCGTGATGGATCTCTGCCCATGCCCTGTCGATGCCGAACACCCAGCCGAAGATCACTGCCTC
>CAYNWJ010000654.1:0-1888 GCA_964400815.1 uncultured bacterium | reverse complement strand
GAATCCCATTAATCATGGTTCAAACGGCGGTCGGTCAATCATCATTCTTCCATCGCTGCAATCATCAATTATATTTGTATGTAAAACAATAAGTTATAATAGCATCACGCATTATGCCTTGGATTTTCGGGGGGATGTGTCAATAATCCATAATTCCCCGTTCATCTAAAAGACGCTTTCAATCGCGGGAAGGTTTACAATTTTTTCATTATTTTCAGAATTCGCTGCTCATGCGAACATGCAGTTTGCCGTCCGCCGGCCCATCGCCCCGCGCCAGACCGTAATCGAATCCGAGGATTCCCGCCCGTGAACGGAGTCGAAGGCCGAAGCCGAACCCCGTCAGCGTTTCCGTTGTCTTTTCACGCGATCCGCCCGACCGCCTCCAATCCGCCAGCCAGCCGTGATCGACGAACACGAACACCCGTGATTCCTCACCCGTGATGAAACGGTATTCCACCGTTGTCCAGAAGGCCTTGACGGCGGGAAGCATGCTCTCCCGGTACCCGCGTATGCTCGAGGCGCCGCCAAGCCAGAACCGGTCCGGGGGGGTGAGCCGGTCACGTTCCGCGCCAACACCCCGGTAGCGCAGAAAAAGGGCGGCGACCTGACGGTTTCTGACGGGGAGGACATGATCGAAATCGAGGATTGTCCGCGACATGTCGTTCCGCCCGCCGTCATGATGGAGGAAACGTTTCCGCGCCCGGGACCACGAACCGGCGTACCGTATGCCCCGTGTCGGGTTACTGCGGTTGTCGAGGGTGTTCCAGGCGGCGCCCAGTTCGATGCCCGTGGCCCGTGAGCTCGAAAGGGAGTCTGCGCTCACCTTCTCGTGATTAACACCTATTGACAGGGTAAGCGCGCCGATGGAACGGTCGATCGCTCCGGAGAGCACCGTCGTCGTGTAGCCTCTGATCTCCCGTTCCTCCTGGACGAAGGAAACGGCCGCGTTGTATGGCATTCCTCCGAGCCACGGCTCCCGGTATGCCAGTTCGAGGTCCTCGATGCCGTCTCCCATGTCCTCCCAGTGGAGGCTGCCCGACCGCCCCGTACCGAAGAGATTGCGAAGCCCCAGGTCGATTTTGCCCACGATCTCCCCCTCGTTTCCGCCATCACCCGGCTGATAGCCGAGCACGCCCTCGAAATTCCCCTGTCCGCTCTCCTCGAGTGTGAGCAGCAGCACCCCGCGCCCCTCGTCATCGAAGATTACCCTGGCCGGTTCGCTCGCGGTGACGAAATCCAGCCGTCCCACGCGACGTCCCGCCTCCTCCGCCGCCCGCACCGTCGCCGGCATTCCGGGAATGCCCGCAAGCTCGCGCAGCACCACCTCACGGCGCGTGCTGGTGAGGCCGCGCACCGCGATGGAATCGATACTGGCCGGCGCACCCGGGTCCACGGCGAAGGAGACATGCACGGTGTCTCCGGAGGCCCGGAAGGCGGGGGTCGCCACGGCCCGGGGATATCCCGCCTCCGCGAAACGCCGGGTTATTTCGGCGGCGGCCGTGTCGAACACCTGTTTCGTCAGCCGTCTCCCCGCCTGTTCCGTGAAGTCGGGGAAAGCCGGCATTTCTCCGCGGGGCGGCGGCTCGACGGTAATCCTCCCGAGGATGACCGGCCGTCCGGTTTTCAGGTGGAATGTCAGAACCGTACGCTCCGGAGCTGACGTGTCGGCGCATGCCTCCACCCGTGCGTTCCACCAGCCGCGTTCGACGAGGCTCCGGGACAGGGTTTCCGTGTCGTGCTCGACAAGGCCCCTGTTGAGTGCGCCTCCTGGACGTGAAAGCAGGAGTCCCCGTAGTTCGGCTGCGAGGGTGGAGTCGGCTCCCGCGACCGTAACCCCGTCAAGCACGCGTTCCTCCCCCCGCGCGGCCTCGGGAAGGAGAAGCGGCGT
>CAYNWJ010000653.1:0-1896 GCA_964400815.1 uncultured bacterium | reverse complement strand
GAATAGGGAAGCCCGAAATATTCATCGAACCCGTGGCGCGTGGGCAGGAACCGGGGACTGTCACCCAGGTGCCACTTGCCGTAGATCGCCGTGGCATACCCGCGCTGTTTCACCAGTTCCGCGAGGGTCATCTCGCCATCGGAAATGCCGAAGCTGCTGCGGGGGCCCGGGGCGCCGCGAATGCCGATACGGTTGGGATAGCAGCCGGTGAGAAGGGCCGCGCGGGACGCGCCGCAGACCGCCTGGGCGACATAGAAGTCCGTGAAACGGCGGCCGTCGGAGGCCATACGGTCCAGGTTCGGCGTCTCGATGAGCGGAGAACCGAAACACCCCACATCCTGGTATCCCTGGTCGTCTGTGAATATGACGACGATATTGGGAAGCCTTTCGCGCCCCCCCGCGCTCCGGGAGAAAGGAAGCCCTCCCGCCATCGCCGACAGCGTTCCGGCCGCCGTGGTCCTCATGAAATCCCTTCGGGATACCGCCGCATCCATCGCAGTGTCTCTCCTTTCCGCGCCCGGTCTCCTCAGCGGAGGTCCCGTCAGCGCATGAGGTTCTGCTCGAGGAGGCGCGCCTCGAGCCAGTCGAGGAAATCGTTCGTCCTGATGCTCATGCCGATCTCGCAGTTCGGTTCCCTGCCCTCGTCGATGACCGTATAGCCTTTGTCGTCCACCGTAACATGAGCGGAACGGGTGGTCACGAAGCTGTCGTCGAAAGCCATCGTCACTGCCACCGGATCGTAGAGGGTGGGGTTACGGTCGATATTCCCGCCGGCCCAGAGAATATAGAGGCCGCAGAGGGCGTCGGTCAGGGGCGAGTTCCTGAGAGTGATCGCCTGCCTGCGCTCCGGGCCGAACTTGACCATGGTGGTCACATCGAGGCCGGCGAGGGTGATCGGAACACCGGAGGTCATGAACACCTGCGCGCTCTCGACATCGGCCCTGACATTCCATTCCGCGCTTATGCGGGGATCGTTGCCGTACCCCATATAAAAAGAGCCGAACATGGAATAGACGCGCCTGACCTTCTTCCAGGCGCCGGGGTCCTTCCTGATGGCGTCTGCCAGGTTGGTGACGGGCCCCACACTGATGACGGTGACCTCGCCGGGATGTTTTTCGAGCTGCTCGATGATGAAATCGGCGGCGGACTGTTCGACGGGCTTCACCCGCTCGAAACCGTCGCCCCAGTTGAGCTGTTTCGGGTGGGCGCTTTCGGGACGGGTCGGCCGTCCCACCGCCACCGGGATGTGCTCCTGGCCGGAGAGATAGAGCATGCGGCAGCTGACCTTCGCGCGGCGGTCGGTGGGACCGTCGCACACGGTGATTCCCAGCACCTCGAACTCGGGGCTGACCTGCACGAGGGCATGGGCGAATGCGTCGTCTATATCGCCCGCCAGATCGGTGTCGAAGATGATCTTCATCTTCTCCCCGCGCTCCTGAGCCGGTGCGGGAGCGGCGAGGACGCAGAGGGCGAGCGCGGCGGCCAGGATCGGCAATCCGTAACGCATGACAATTTCCTCCGTTACAATGGCGGTTGTCCCGCCCGTGGCTTATGTGATGTCGTTACTATTATCCGGGAATCCAGCCAAGTTGGCATCCATATATGTTGATCTGGACCTGGGGCCCCCTCTCCCCGGCCCTCTCCCCCTTAAGGGAGAGAGGGAGCCCGTCCCGTGGTGCTTTTCCTTCTCCCGCTTCGGGGGAAGGTGGCGCGAAGCGACGGAAGGGGGCTTTGCAGAGAAAAAAACTGAATCATGCCTTGCTTACTGACCTGGATAACCGGTTACTATTATATAGCGGCAACGGGGATGCCGGACAAATAAAAATTTCCCGACAGTCCGCAATCGGGTAGGAGGCGGGGTCACCCCCGCCGTCCTCCCACACCACCGGGCGTACG
>CAYNWJ010000652.1:0-1908 GCA_964400815.1 uncultured bacterium | reverse complement strand
GTTGAAGAATTCGATGGCCAGGGAGGTCCGGTAATCGGGATAGGTGGTCTCGACGGCGGCGAAGGAACCCTTCGCGAACCGGAGGGTGACCTCGGCGAAGATACCGTCGCCGATATGGATACGGTGGCTGTAGTCCTTGGTGGAGGCGAGCACCAGCTTCGCCATGGTGACATAGCCGGGATCGATATTGACCGTACGCCGCATAGGGTCGTCTCCGGTCCGGGCCAGGAGACGCTCGATTTCGTTGGTCCGGAGCTTGACAGCGGCAAGCTCCCCCACGTCCACCGGATCGCGGAAACAGACGAACCGCTTGAGCAGACCGGCCCCCATCTCGTCACGGTAATAGTCGGTCATGTCGAAGGGAAAGGTTTCGCTTTCGAAAACGACCGGGCCGTGGGATATGGAAAGCATCGACAGCGCTTCGTCGACATTCCCGCCGGGAGCGAAGGTGATCCCCGCGATCAGGGCCGCGGGCGGTGGATGCTGTGCCTGTCCCAAGGCGTGTCTCCCCCGGATCGCACCGGCCCCGCCGGCGTGTCAGTTCGATTCGGCCCGGTAATGCAGCGTGTCCTGCGCCTCGTCGTAGCCCGGCTCGTGGAAGGGTTTCATCTGCGCCTCGGCGAATTCCGGGTCCTCTGGCGTGACATTGTCGTACCAATAGATGGGAACGCTGCGCTTGGTCACCATCCAGTCCTGGAGACCGCGCACGTGCACCGGGCTCTGGACAAGTTCATGCGTGTATATTTTGTATCCCGCGCAATAGGCCGCCGCCTCGCCCGCCGCCTCGCCGATGGTCCATTCGACCGCAGGGCCCTCATAGGCGGTGGAGGCCACCCAGGTGGTCCCGATCGTGCGTCCCCCCGCGAGCAGGTTGGTGTAATCGGTCGAGACAAGGGCGCTCAGGGGTATCTGGAAGGGTTTCGTCTCCACCACGACCGGCGGATCGATGGGATTGTCCGAGGGCAGAATGATCGGGTGGTAGCCGATGCCCACCGAGTCCATGAAGAACTTCGCCCGCGGACCGTCGTTGAATTCGGCGGCGATGTCCTGTTCCCGAATGACGGTGAATGCCCCGATACGGCGCGAGACGTCGGTGAAGGGAAAGGACAGATAGTCGCCGTCGGGCGCCTCTTCCGCAAGACCCGCCACATAGCAGTCGAGCAGTTCGCCCGAGTCCGGGTCCACCCTGTTGGCCGGGCAGTACATCACGTGGCTGGTCATGAGGCTGTCGGGGTTCTCGGCGGCGTGGGGTTCGCCGGTCTCCTCGCGGCTCCTCCTGCCGCTCATGTGGTCGAGACCGAGCAGGGGGAAGATGTATCCCGTCCGCGTGGCGTCCACGAACATCCAGCCGGTGATCTGGTTCGCCACCAGGTTTTCCAGGTCGATTGCCATCATGGAGGCGATACGGTCGCTGAAGGTGACGATCTTGGCAACCTTGTGCCGCTTGATGACGGTGAGCTTGCCCTTTTCTATGTTGCTTTCCAGCATGGCGTTGACCACGTCGAGCGCCGCCTCGGTCTCGAAACAGAAATTATCTTCGCCGAAACCGGGCAGGTCCGCGTACAGATCGTCCAGGAGCACCGGGGGATCCTCGGTCCGCTCCTCGTACCATTCGCGGATCATCCGCCTGAACGTCTGGTAGGAGAGCGATGTCCCGGAGGATTCCACGAAGGAGCTTTCGGAATAGCGCGTCGTGTCCCGGACCGAAAAACAGCCGGCGATGCGGTCGCTTTCCTCCACCAGCAGCGCGGTCCGCCCCGAGGAGCAGATCGACAGGGCGGCCGCGATCCCGCCCAGTCCCCCGCCGAGAATGACGAAGTCCGCGTCATGGAAATTGACCGGTTTCGTCCGCTCGCCGGTCAGTTCCACCATCTTCATGGTTTCACGGTCGATCGCCCTGAGCACCGG
>CAYNWJ010000651.1:0-1911 GCA_964400815.1 uncultured bacterium | reverse complement strand
ATGGGTTCGACGAGACCATGTGCCCCACCGACGGCCTTTGCGGTCTCCTCGTTCACTGGATGGTCATGGCCGCATGGACCGACCACATGGCGCGGCGGGGGGAGATGCCCTACTACTGGCAGGGTTTCCACGAGAGCGGCGGCAGGGACTACGACAACGCCGTACGGCCCTATTTCATGAAACGGGGATACTGACACCGGCATGCAGCGGGCGCGGACCCCGTTCCACCGGCGCCCGGAGAGGACACGCCATGAATAATCGGACAACGACCCGCCGTGGTTTCTTCCCGAAAGCGGCCGGCGGTACGGCGGCGCTTGCTGCCGCCCTGGGCGGGACGCGCGAATCGCGGGCGGTTCCGGGGATCGCCGACGAGATCGAAGCACATGACACGCAGTTCATGGAGCAATACTACTCCGGCATCATGAACATTGTTGACGGCATCCTCGCGACGGAGATCGACGCCATCGCTACGGCCATGGAAAAGGCCTGGGAACTCAGGCGGAAAGGCGGGACGCTCTATTCCCACGTGGTCTACGGCCATTTTGCCCGCTTCGCCGCCAGCTCGGACCGTCCCGGCCAGCCCTGGATACTCCCCCAGAGTGTGAACCACCCCACGCAGGAGGAGTTCGACGGCATGAAGAAGGGGGATTTCCTCATCACGAGCGCCGTCAATGAAAACACCCTGAAGGCCCGTGAAAAGGGCGTATACGTCGTCGGGGTGACCAACAACTACTTCAAGTTCGAGCGCACGCCCCCCGGCGGCCTGGCCGGAAACCGCATGGAGCTGTCCATCGATGAGATGACCCCCCATGTGATCGACAGCCAGGTGCCCTGGAACAACGGCCTCGTGGCGGCGCCGCAGATCCCGAACTTCAGGCTCTGCCCCTCCACCGGGATCGCGACCATGCTGGTCTACTGGGCATGCACCGCCTCCCTTGCCAATCTGATCGGCACCAGGGGGAAGGGATCGTCATCAGAACCGGCGGTCCGTTATCTCGAAACGGCGCGCGAACGGTTCCGCATGATCGGCACCGACCGTCCGAAGATCGACCATGTCGCCGAAAAGTGGGCGGACATGGTGCTCGGTCGCGGCGCGCGGCTGCTCGTCTACGGCCACGACCAGAACGTGATCACCTATGGCCCCACCGGCACGAGGAACATGTATGTCAACGACGCGGTCATCTGCGCCTCCAGTTCCATGATCGCCGAGCCCTATACCCTCAAGGCGTACGATCTCAGGGACAGCGACATCGTCCTCGTCGGGTCCTTCACATCGGACAATCCCGATGAGATCAATGTTGCCCGCCATGCCCGTTCGGTGGGGGCGTACACCGTTTCCTTCGGCCCCTATGGCACAGGGGGGGACACTTCTGGCGTCCGGCTGTTCAAGGAGGTGGACACCGCGTTCAGCTCCTACAGCGAGGAGCCCGCGGGGGTGATCGATGCGCCGGGGTTCGACGAGAAGGTCAGCCCGACGAGCGGTATCGCGGGCAATCTCATCCACTGGATGCTCACCGCGCAGTGGGCCGATCACATGGCCCGGCGCGGGGAGATGCCCTATTTCTGGCAGGGCTACCACGAGAGCGGCGGCAGGGAATACGACGATCTGGTGCACCCCCATTTCCTCGAGCGGGGATACTGACATAACAGAAAAATGAATCCTTCGAACCTGTGAACTCACATAAGGAGCAGTCATGGAAAAGATGAAAAATCAAGCGGCAATCGGCAGGAGAGCGTTTCTGTCGGGAGCCGCGGCTCTGGGAGCCGGAGCCGTCGCCGGTATGAACTCCGCCGGCGCGCAGGAGGAGGTGACCGCGGAATTCGCCACCGGATTCGAGGCGCCGCGCCCCTTCATCGACCAGTATTACGACGGCATCATCGAGGTGGCCCGGGGCGTGCGGAATGAATCCG
>CAYNWJ010000650.1:0-1922 GCA_964400815.1 uncultured bacterium | reverse complement strand
GTTCTGCGTTCACGCGGACTGATATCGTATGGAGCTCTTGGAAACGCCAGAACGATGCTCATGGACGCCGGTTCCGTGCTCGAAGCGCTCATCGCCATCCTCCGTACCGACCCCATGGCCGCCCTGTGTGCAAACGATGTGTGCCCCGATTGCGAGACTTTCAAGGGAATGATACGCAGAAAGCGCCTCGATGGACTGGGCGCGGAGACGGGATTTCTTTTTCGGAGTCCTCCCCCGGCCGGAGAACACCTTGAGGATATCATCGACCGTTTTGGTTTCACCGCCGCCATTCGAACTGTTGATGATTTGAAAATCTTGGAACTGGAACGGGGAGAGAAACCGCCGCCCGCACTCGAGCAGGGCGCTCTTCTCAAGCCCCATCCCCGTGACCTGAGCGGATATCGTTCACTTCCCCGGGGCTGCCGCGGAATTGCGTATGTCCCCCTCGAAGCCGCACGGGCCGGTTTGCACCCGTTCTATGACATCCTTTACAAGGGACGCGCCCGCGACCTCGTCACGGATATACTGATCGAGGACGGCCTGGCGGATCCACATGGCTTCATCACGGGCAGGCTGCCATCGAAACATTCGGCGAAGCCAGAAAGCGGACCGCTCCCCCTCGGAGAAGGGCATGCCGAATTGCGCGAAATCGTCTCCGCCCTCCGCATGCGGAATTTCGGAGGAATCTATCATATCATCGTGCCTGGGATGAATGATGCCGAACGTACAGTGCTGCGTCTGATGCGGGAATTCTTCGATCTTTTGCCGTGAATCCAACGTGAATTCGAAATCATCGATCTTTCAATAACGCAATAATTCGGTTTCTAAAGAGTTATTCTTGACATAACTGGCACAATATACCTATACTATAATGAAATTTTTTTAATTTGACTGCAATAGCATCATAATATTTAGGGAGGATTTCATAATGAGGCTCCTGACCCGGTCCGATTTCGACGGTCTCGTGTGCGCCGTGCTTCTCGAGGAAAAGGGTTTGGTGGATGAATACAAGTTCGTCCATCCGAAGGACGTTCAGGAAGGCAGGGTTGAGGTCACCTCGAACGATATCCTGGCGAACATACCCTTCGTCCGCGGCTGTGGTTTGTGGTTCGACCATCACATGAGCGAAGCCGAACGGCTCGATTTCACCAATATCGAATTCGAGGGAGACACCCGCTCCGCCCCCAGCGCCGCCCAGGTCATCTGGGACTATTACGGTGGTGAGGAAACTTTCCACCGTGAATTGAAACCCTTGCTGGAAGCCGTGAACAAGAGCGACTCCGGAAACCTCAAACGTGATGAAATTCTCAATCCCCAGGGTTTCATTCTTCTCTCATTCATCATGGACCCGCGAACCGGGCTCGGACGATTCAAGGATTACCGTATCAGCAACTATGAGCTCATGGAGGACATGATCAAGTATTGCCGGACCAAATCGGTCGATGAAATCCTGAAAATCCGGGATGTCGAGGAGCGCATAGATCGTTATCGCGAACACGAGGAACCCTTCAAGCAGATGCTCCGCGAAACGTGCGAAACTCACGACAATATCATCGTATCGAATTTCATGGACATCGAAACGATATACTGCGGCAACCGCTTCATGGTCTATGCCCTCTATCCCGACCAGAACATCGAGATCCGGATCATGTGGGGGAAGGACAAGGAAAACGTGGTCTTCACCGTGGGACACAGCATCCTGAACCGGTCGAGCTCGGTCGATGTGGCCAGTCTCATGCTCCAGTACGGCGGCGGCGGCCACGAGAAGGTTGGCACCTGCCAGGTTTTGACAGACTACTGGGATGAAGTGCTCGAGGAATTGATCGAGAAGACGAAGGACACGGAATAGAAACCTCAGGCTCCTTAAAATCGGGTAGGAGGCGGGGTCACCCCCGCCGTCCTCCCACACCACCGGGCGTACG
>CAYNWJ010000649.1:0-1962 GCA_964400815.1 uncultured bacterium | reverse complement strand
GATATCGCCAGGTGGGATTGTCGGGGTCGTTCATGGCGTGCCAGTACCATTCGGCATAGGAAATACCGTCACGCCGCGGCGCCCACCCCGGGACCGCGCTTGCACCCCAGTGGAAATACATGCCGAGCTTGGCGTCACGGAACCAGGCGGGGCATGGATGGGCGTCGAGCGACTCCCATGTGGCCTCGTAGCGGTCCGGTCCGGCCGGTCCTCGAGCGTAAACGCTGGAAGAATCAAGAAGAAACGGTCCGGAAACAACCGTTGCCAGCTTGTGCATGAACCGCCGTCTCGATGGATGGAACAAACCTCCCACAGTCACACTCCTATTGGTGTATTATCAATTCACCATTAGTTGTTCTTCAGCGGGACGAGAGATCATCTCCGTGATCGTTGGAATCGAGCTTGCCCGGCTCCATGGCCGCCATCACCACGAAGAGGTCGAGGTCCCCGTCCGAATCGTTGTAGATGCCGTGGCTGTCGTGGAGGGTGCAGGGAATGGCGTCGCCCGCCCGCGCATCCCAGGTGACATCGTTGACTGTCGAGCGCCCCCTGCCCCCGATGATGCAGTATACTTCCTCGATGCCGTTGTGCTGATGATAGCCGATGGATGTCCCCGGGGGCAGGATGCAGTGGCCGATGCGCACCCAGTTCGTCTCGAAGTTGCCGTCGAGCCAGGGCCGTCTGTTCAGGATCTTCCCGGCCCCCTTGTGGGCGGGCCCCACCCATTTCGTCAGGCTGGCGTCGAAACGCGCATACCGGAATTTCGGCGGCGATTCGATGACCACGGGGCGGCTGGAATTGCTCGCCATGCTGATCTTCCCGTCCTCCATGCCCTTCCTGCCGGGAACGGGCCCATAGACGATGTTCTCGTCGGCGACGCCCTTCTCCACGGCGACCGCGATGGTGATGAATTCGAGGGTCTCGTCTGAATTGTTGTACAGGGCGTGGCTCGATCCCAGGGGGCAGAGCACCGAGGATTTCGCCGGCAGAAGCGACGTGTGACCGTCCACCGTAAACTCCGCAGCCCCATCGAGGACGATGTACATTTCCTCCATCTTCTCGTGACGGTGCAGCCCGATACCCGCCCGCGCCGGAATGATCCCCCGTCTGATCGAATATATGTTCGTCTCCATCAGGTCGTCGCCGATGAGCTCCATTTCGTATATCGTTCCGCCGCCGTAATCCACAGACTCATAGCGCGCGGGTTCCGGGCGGCCCCTGTGCGGCGGTCCATTCTGCTCGGCCGCGGGGTGCGCCGCGTTCAGTACGGCGAACACCGCAAGCATCGCGATGCAGGGTGCGATACGGGACATCATGTCATAACCTCCGGGTGTGGAACATGGATATCATATGGTGTGTTTTCAGTCAACCTATTGCTAGAACAAAAACGCCTGTATCGTTCCCTTTAAGGACTCTGGAGCGCATCATCCGAAGATCGACTCGTCGATCCAGTCCGGATAGGGCGACGGGGCCTCCCAGTCATCGTCCAGCTCGTCCACGGGATACATCGCGCCGCCGTGGTCGACAATCGACTTGTACGCGGCGAGAAATATGCGCGTTTTTTGCAGGATATAGTCATAACTCCATTGCATTTCACGGGTTTCGAACATCCTCTGCATGGCCAGCACGGTGGGGAAGAACAGGTAGAAACGCCGGTTCATGCCGTTCTCACCCGTGGTGTGCTCGTGCTGGATGTCCCACATGCCCAGGTCATGATAGAGGCGGAAGACGATGTCCGCCCGCGGCCAGGTCTGAAACTGGGACGCCATGAAGGGGCGCTTCTGCTCGCCGGCCCCTTCGATGGAAACGCCCCGGTAGAGGAGGGACAACTGGCCGTAGGACTGCGCCGGAGCGGATGATGTCTCGTCACGCCGCCACCAGCCGTCCGCCTGGTAGCCCGCCGCCTCCACGTCCATGCCGAGTACGGCAAGGAGGTAATAGAGACCGTGAACGCCGTGCTGG
>CAYNWJ010000648.1:0-1967 GCA_964400815.1 uncultured bacterium | reverse complement strand
CGAATACCTCGAGCTCAAGCGCCGCGGCTCGAACCTCACCGGCCTCTGTCCCTTCCACAACGAAAAAACACCTTCCTTCTCCGTCAATCCCGCCGGGCAGTTCTATCACTGCTTCGGCTGCGGGAAAGGCGGCGATGTCATCGGCTTCCTCATGGACATCACCGGCATGAGCTTCATGGAAACCATGGAGCAGCTCGCTTCCCGCGTCGGCATGGAAATGCCGGAAACCAGAGCCGCCGACCCCGCCGTCCGCGACAGGAAGGACCGTATCATGGCCGCCAACATGATGGCCGCCGAGTATTTCCACACCACACTCTCGTCGAAGGAGGGGAAACAGGCGCTCGACTATCTCACGGGCCGCGGTCTCACCGAGGCGACCATACGCGATTTCAGGCTCGGATATGCCCCGGAGAGCGCCGAGGGCCTGCTTGCCTTCGCGGGGGAAAAGGGGATCAGCGTCAGCGAGCTCGACGATGCCGGTATCATATCGAAGGGATCGTTCGGCCGCCCGCACTACAGCCGGTTCGGCGGGAGGGTCATCTTCCCCATCGTCGACCAGAATGTCCGTATCATCGGTTTCGGAGGCCGCCTGCTCGAGGGCGAGGGCGCGAAATACATCAACACCCCCGAAACGATGATCTACCGCAAAAGCTTCTCCCTCTTCGGCATCCACCAGGCGAAGGACGCGATCAAACGCTCGAGGCAGGCGATCGTCGTGGAAGGCTATATGGACGTCATCTCGCTTCACCAGGCAGGGATAGACAATGTCATCGCGGCCTCGGGGACGTCGTTCACACGCGACCAGGGACGGGTCATCGCGCGCATGGCCCGGAACGCGATCCTCCTCTTCGACGGCGACCCGGCGGGTCTGGCGGCGGCGGCCCGCGGCGCGGACAATCTCCTGTCCACCGACCTCTCGATCGGCGTGGTGATCCTGCCGGAGGGGCACGACCCCGATTCCTTCGTGCGCGAAAAGGGCGCCGGTGAACTCCGCACCCTCATCGATTCTCCCATGGACATCTGGGAATTGAAGATACGCGTCTTCGCGGGGGAATCCCCCGATGTGGACGACAGGATCAGGCTCGCGGGGGAGATCGCCGATTCCATTGCCCGCATCGAGGACGACATCAAACGGGATGTGTATGTTTCGGAAATGTCCGCGCGCATCAAGGTCGACCGCAACGCCATGCTCAAGGCCGTGGAGGGCAGGCGGCGCAGACTGAAGCGCAGGGGTGACCGGAACGAGCCCGATATCAGACGCCTCCCCGGATCACCCGCCGAACGGGACACCCTGGCGAATCTCATCCGCCATCCCCATCTGGCCCGCATGTTCATGGAGGAGGCGGGAACGCAGGGATTCCATGACCCCGTTGTGAGACGGGTCGCGGAGGAGTTGTTCCACCGCACCGTGGAGGGACTCGACTGCTCGCCATCGGGAATCATGAGCGGTCTCGAGGATACCGCCGCCCAGGAACTGGCATCCGCGGTCTCGATGCTTTCTTATGAAAAATACGAATCGAACGACAGGGAAAAATCCGAAAAACACCGTGAGGAACGGGCCGCAAAACAGGTCCGCGAAACCCTGAACACGCACCTCCGGGAGGAACTCAGAAGCCGTATCGCATCCATCAGCGCCGAAATCAACAGCGAAACGGACAGGGACAGGAAGGAACAGCTTATCAACCGGCGCAGGGAACTTCAGACGGAACTCGTGGATCTCGGAAAGAAAACCAACCACTGATCCCCCGAAAAACCAGCCTGTAATACACATATGCCACTCATTTGCCCGGTGACACCTTCCATCTTTATGCAGGACATCCCCTTTGAAAATTGACGTAACCGCTGAGAACACATGCGGACGCTGATGGATTCATGAGCCTCCACTGGTCGAACCATGATGAAAGGGATGAAGGGATTGACAGGATTGTAATCGCGGTTCATCCGGTAATCCCGCAAATCACGGTTCG
>CAYNWJ010000647.1:0-1969 GCA_964400815.1 uncultured bacterium | reverse complement strand
CGGTTTACTACCTCCGAGTTCAGTCCGGAGAAGTTCAATTGTGGTATATGATTTCCTGGCTCCAGATAACCCCCGAGACATGTTTAAGATATTTAGTCACCGGAGTAATATTTGCGTGTTTTCACATTCTGCGAGAAGATCGTCCGGCGTTTCATCTCTCCGATGCGCTCTTCGTCGACCCGCTTGTTCAACTCATCGAGGAATCGTGGCTGGGTGACCAGGGTGTTGACGATGATATTGATGAGCTGGGATATCTGCACCGCGATGGAGGTGTCGTCACGGGGATCGATCATGCCGGGCTTGACCGCTTCGGGGCCGATGATGCGGGTGTGCTCGAGATTGAGCTTGATTTTCGGGTTCACGCCGCGCTGGATGAAATAGTCCACATCCTTTTCCAGGTCCGTGCCGGATGCGCCCAAAGCCCGGCACATCTTGCGGAACGCCAGCCGGAAAAGGGCGGCCGCGCATCGCGATGAGCTTCTGAGGAGGGAACGCGCCTCCTCGAAATCGAACTTGATGTCCCTCGGCAGGTCGGGGCTGGCCGGAGGCGACTGGGACGACTCCGGGAATATGGCGACGTTCTCCGCCCACACGGTGAACTGGAGACAATGGGAACAGCGTGACACACGGAAATCCGGGATGCGTATATAGTGGTTTTCCACTTTGGCGTCGACCCGTCCCCAGGTCTGGGTGGCGAAGGTGTTGCAGTGGGGGCAGCTGAACGCCGATTTGAGAAGCTCCGGCGTGACATGGGACGTCTTCATCATGACGGTGCGCTCCGGTGGAGGAGGTGTGGAGAGGAATAATGAGAAAAAGAAACCGTATTTCTTGTACCGGAATATGGCGAGGATTATTTATTGTGTCAAGAAGAAAGAACACATTTCGGTACATGTTCACCGAAGCGGAATGACATATACGTGCATCACTCCGCGGCCCATGGTGTTCCGTGTTCACTCCACGAGGTATTCCTCGCGGAACATCCTGATGAGGGTGATGAGCAGTGAAATGGTGAGGGGACCGATGACGAGGCCGATGACACCCCACTCCTTGAGGCCGATGAGAACGCCGAGCAGCACCGTGACGGGGTGGATGGAGCCGAGGGCGCTCGTGAGCTTCGGACGCACGAGATTGTCCGATGTCCCCACGATCATGGACCCCCAGGCGAACAGCCCCAGGGCGCGGAGATAATCGCCGTTGACCGCCAGATAGATGACCGCCGGGAACCAGACGATGAAGGTGCCGAGCATCGGGACGAAGGAGAAGAGCATCATGACGATACCCCAGAGCAGCGCCCCGCCGATGCCGAAGATCCAGTACCCGATCGCGCCGAACACCCCCTGGATGACGGCGATGAGCAGGTGTCCCAGAATGAGGGAGCGGGTCTCCCTGCCGAGCTCGTCGAGGAGGAGCTCGCAGTTGGTGTAGCTCAGGGGGAAGTAGTTGCGGAAGGTCACGATCACGCTCCGTTTGTTCTTGAGCAGGTAGAACAGGAGAAAAAACGCCACGAACAGCGACAGGAGCAGGCCGGTAATGCTGTACACCATGCGGGGTGCGATGTTGGCGATCACGTTCTGCGAGGCGGACATGATGCGGGGAAAGATGTCGGTCAGGTAATATTCCGAAATCCTGACGCCGAAACGGTTCTGGACAAACCCTTCGAAAGTCTTGATCGTCGAACGGAGCGAATCGATGGTTGAATCCTGGAAGATCACCTGCACCTGGTTCTGCACCGCCGCGGCGATGATGAGCACGGGTATCAGGATCAGCACAACGACCACCGCGATGACCAGAAGCGCCGAAATCGACCGTTTGTGCAGACGGTTGAAGAGGAACTGGTACAGGGGGTCGAACAGATAGGCCAGAACGCACGACGCCGCGATCGCCGGAAACAGCATGTAGATGATCGCGATGAACTTTATGGCGATCGCGATGATGATGCCGAGGAGGAAATAGAAACCGAAGCGCTTTA
>CAYNWJ010000646.1:0-1970 GCA_964400815.1 uncultured bacterium | reverse complement strand
AGGGCGATCCGCGCTTCATGGTGTCGGACATCGAACTCAGGCGCGAGGGCCCTTCCTATACCATCGACACCATCAGGGAAATCAAGCGCTCGGCGGAACCCGGCGCCGAAGTCCTGTTCATCGTGGGGCTGGACAATCTCTACGAGATCGAGATGTGGAAGAACCCCCGTGAAATCGTCGGAGAATGTGAAATCCTCGCGGCCCGCAGGGTCTGCGACGCCTGCGGAACCATTCCGGAATGGCTCGAACGGCGTGTTACAGTCGTGGATGTCCCCCTTGTCGAGGTCTCTTCCTCCGATATCCGCTCACGGCTCTCGGAGGGAAGAAGCATACGGTATCTTGTGCCGGACTCCGTGCGCGGGGCCATCAGGGAATACGGAGACTGAACGGGCCTCGAGCGCAGGTCGGATCGTCGTCATCATTGCTTTTCATGTCCCGTGCTTCGTCAGGTGATACACCCGCACCCGAAACCATCATGACATCTTTCCGAATGAACATACTCAGCTCCGTCCCCGTTCTGATCGCCGCTCTCATCGTCCTGGCTCCCGCTCAGGCGGCCGGGGAGGATCTCTACGTGAGCAGCGTCCTGACCGACGCCTGCTTCACCAACGGCATCGAGGGCCCCGCCTGTGATGCGGACGGTGTCCTGTACGCCGTAAACTACGCGCGCGAGGGGACCATCGGCATGGTGACGCCGGACGGCGCCTGTTCCCTCTTCGCGGAACTCCCGCCGGGCAGCACCGGCAACGGCATCCGCTTCGACAGCCGCGGCGACATGTTCGTCGCCGACTATACCGGCCACACCATCATCCGTATCGACATGGATTCCCGCTCGCCCGAAATCTTCGCCAGCATACCCACGACCAATCAACCCAACGACCTCGCCATCACATCGACGGATATCATTTTCGCCAGCGATCCGGACTGGCGGGACGGAGTGGGACGCGTGTGGCGGGTCGGACCGGCGGGAGACGTCTCCCTCGCCGCGGAACTTCCCGGGACCACGAACGGCATCGAAGTCGCGCCCGGAGATTCGCTCCTGTACGTGGTCGAGCGCGGAAGGAAGGATGACGGCTCGTATGACGACACCATCGTCGTGTTCGATCTTTCACATGACGGCGTTCTTTCCAACAGGCGGCTTTTCGCGCGTTTCACCGACGGGCACGTGGACGGCATGCGCTGCGATGTGGACGGCAATCTCTATTGCGCCCGCCCCTCGAAGGGCGTGGTCACGAAAGTCTCACACTCCGGTGAAATCCTCAGGGACATCGCCCTTCACGGCGGACGGCCCACGAACGTGGCATTCGGCGGTCCCGACGGGCGCGACTGCCATGTCACGGTCTCCCGCGCGAACCGCATCGAGACCTTCCGTGTGGAGCGTCCGGGCAGAAGCTGGATGCTTCTCCGGGGAGGCGATCCCTCGCTGGCGGAAGCCGGTATGGCGAACGCTCCCGCAGCCATCGCCCTCGACCATCCCCATCCCAACCCCTTCAATCCCGCGACCGTCATCGGCTACACCGTAACCAGACCGTCGACCGTCGAACTGGCGATCTTCAACACCCTGGGACAGAAAGTCGCCATGCCGGTCTCCGGGCATCGCGGGCCGGGACGGTATACGGTCACTTGGGACGCCTCGGGCATGCCTGCCGGCGTCTACTTCTGCCGCGTGTCCTCCGGCGGACGCTCCGACACCAGAAAGATGATGCTTCTCAGGTGAGAATGTCATATACTGTGAGACGGGAGGGCGCCGTTGCAGGATCCTCCGTCCCGTCGATCCCTCCCCGCGTCTCCCGTTTTCGATAATCCGGTTATCCAGCTCGTTAAGCAATGTAAATATATGGTATGACACGAGTACTTGATCAGAGCCGGCCATCGATTATATAACCCCTCCGTCACTGACGTGACACCTCCCCTGACAGGGGAGGCAGGTACGGCAAACGCCGGCGGTACCTGGGTCCCCCTGTGAGGGG
>CAYNWJ010000645.1:0-1971 GCA_964400815.1 uncultured bacterium | reverse complement strand
CATCCGCCTCCAACGACGGACCGCCAGAACCGTCCACGACCGTGCCGTTACGGATGATATAGTCATAGCTTTCCGCGCCGCAGGACGACAATGCGAGAGCGATCAGCACAACACCGGCGGCGAGAACACAGCGTTTTTTCATATGTCAATCTCCATGGTCACTTTCTCTTTCCCGGACCGTACAGCGCCATGCCGGGCCGTTCGTCATACAGGGCATCGCCCTCAACCACGACGCGGCCGTTGACGAGGACGGCGTCGATGCCCGCCGGATACTGATGCGGTTCGGTCCAGGTGGCGATGTCGGCGACCGTGGACGGATCGAACACCACCAGGTCCGCGTGAAATCCCTCCCTGACCGCGCCGCGACCCTCGAGACCGATGCGCTCCACCGGAAGGGTGGTCATCTTGCGCACCGCCTCCTCGAGCGAGAGCATCCCGCGTTCACGGACATATTCTCCCAGCACCCGGGGAAAGTTCCCGTAATTGCGGGGATGGACGGCGCCGCGATGCTTCCGCACGATCGAACCGTCGGAGGCATGCATGGTGAAGGGATCGCGCATGATTCGCTCGATGTCGGCGTCGTCGAGGCAGTGATAGACCGCGCCCGCCCCGCCTTCCCGATAGAGCCCGATCAGAAATTCGGCCGCGTTTTCGAAGGTGGGCGCGACGCCCTGCTCGTCGAGGATGCCGCGAAGGCTCTTGCCCTCGTAGGCCGGTGTGCCGGAGCAGGAGGCGATGACGACATTGCCGATGTCGTTTCCACCACGGTCGTGGCGGAGGTTGTGGACGATGCCCTCTGCGATCCTTGTTCTCTGCGCCGGATCGTCGAACCGGGCCTCGATCTCATCGGCGCTCCCCTCGA
Organism: uncultured bacterium; assembly: GCA_964400815.1. GTDB lineage: Bacteria > Latescibacterota > Latescibacteria > Latescibacterales > Latescibacteraceae. Next base: position 1,109 of record CAYNWJ010000645.1, on the reverse strand, counting down.
TGGCCCGGCCGGGAAAGAGAATGGCGATGCCGGTGCAGGTCGCCGGATACGCGTACTGGTCGCAGGTCACATCGATCCCCCGCGAACGGGCCTCGTCCATGATGCGGAGGGTGCGTTCGCTCGCGCCCCAGCTGTCGACGCCCACGACCTTGTGATGGGAAATCTGCACCGGAATGCCGGCGCGCTCCCCGATCAGAAGCGCCTCCTCGACAGACTCGACGAGGGACAGCCCCTCGTCCCGCAGGTGGGAGGCATAGAAGCCGCCGTAATCCGCCGCGATACGCGCCAGCGCGGCCACTTCATCGGCATCGGCATACATCCCCGGACGGTATTTGAGCCCGGTGGAGAGCCCCACCGCGCCGGCCTCCATGGCATCGGCCACGAGGACCTTCATCTGTTCGAGCTCGTCCGGCGTCGGGGCGCGGCCCTCGTTGCCCATGATGGTGGAGCGGACGCTGTTGTGGCCGATGAGCACGGCGACATTGACGGCCGTTCCCCCGTCGATGACATCCGCGAATAATTTCCCGATATCCACCGGGCCGCCGCCGCAGTTCCCGCCCACCACCGTGGTCACACCCTGACGGATGAAATTGTGGGCCGAGCGGTCATCCAGAATGGCGGCGTCGGCGTGGGTGTGGATGTCGATGAAGCCCGGCGCGACCACCTTGCCGGCAGCGTCGATCTCCCTGAGCCCACGGTCATTCCCCAGATCGCCCACGGCGGTGATCATCCCGCCGCGCAGGCCCACATCGGCCGCATATCCCGTCCCGCCGCTCCCGTCGATCACCGTCCCGCCGCGTATCAGTATGTCATACACCGCAGGCTCCTTCCCGCCGCCGCAGGAGAAGAGAAGGGCGGCGGCCATGACGGCGAGCGGAAGCGTGTGTCTCATATCGAACCTCCCGTTCCACGGCATTCCGCGTTCGTGTTTGATGAATGATACACAGGGAAACGGGTTTCCGCAATCCATTGTTTCCGGATGCGCCGGGAGAGTGGGGGGCGGGGGCGGGAGTTTTGCCGGACTGAAACGCGATCATACTATTGCTCCGGTGATTAAACATATGAATCAAGAGCATTCCCCGGACTTCAGTCCGGGATCATACTAACCC
>CAYNWJ010000644.1:0-1979 GCA_964400815.1 uncultured bacterium | reverse complement strand
CGGCGAGACCACATCCACGCCGGGGCCATTGACGGTGACGGTCACGGTGATCGGGCGGGTCCCGTCCGGGGCCGCAGTGAAACGCTCGGGTGCGAGACCCGGTGATGCGCTGTATGTCACCGGAACCATAGGGGACGCCATGGCGGGCCTTGATGTGCTTGTGCACGATACCGGCGGCTATGCTTCCCTCGCCGACAAGTTCACCGGACCGGACGCCCGGATCGATTTCGCCCTCGCCCTGGTGCGCGAGGCACACATATCCGCCATGATCGACGTGTCGGACGGTGTGGCGACGGACCTCGCACACATCTGCCGGGAAAGTGCATGCGGAGCGGAGATCGATACGGGTTCGCTTCACCTGTCCGGCGCATTCTCGGCCTGGGCCCGTTACAGGGATGCCGATCCCGTGGATTTCGCTCTTCGGTCGGGGGAGGAATTCGAACTGCTCTTCACATCGCCCGATCCCGATCTTTCGGAGCGCGGGGAAATCGCGGGGCTGCGGATCACCCGTATCGGCCGTATCATTCCCGAAAGCGGGACGATCTTGCTCGTGGACGCCGACGGCGTCTCGACGCCCCTGGAGGTCAGGGGCTACGAGCATTTCAAAACCTGAAGGCGCGGCGGAACGCGTCAACCAAACCGGCGCATCACCGGACAAACACCGGAAACATCGTATGAAACAGACCACCGAAACACTCATCGCGGTCTCGCGAATCGGCGAACTCGTGACCCGGACCCTCGCCACAAAGGAAATACTATCCCAGGTTGTCGCCATAACCGCGGAACTGATGAAAGTCGATGTGTGCTCGATATACCTTTTCGACACAGGCGGAGAATCATTGGTCCTTCAGGCCACGGTCGGGCTCAGGGACGACGCTGTGGGACGCGTCCGCATCAATCCGGGCGAGGGCATCACCGGCCGCGCGGCAAAGCAGGGACGCACCGTCGCCGTCTCGGACGTCACCCGTGACAACCGCAACAAATACATCCCCATCACCGGCGAGGAACTCTACCGCTCGCTTTTGAGCGTTCCCCTGAAATTCCAGGAGGAGACGATCGGGGTGATAAATGTCCAGACATCGGAACCGAGGGAATTCGAAAAGAACGAGCGGCGTCTGCTCAAGACCATCGCCCACCTGGTCTCCGGCCTGCTCGGGAACGCGCGCATGTACGAAAGCGTGCTGTCGGCGAAGAGCGAGCTGGAGGAAACCCAGGAGAAGCTCGTGCAGTCCGAAAAGATGGCCGCGCTGGGAAGGCTCGCCGCGACCCTCTCCCACGAGCTCAGAAACCCGCTCGCCGGCCTGAAGGGCGCCGCGCAGCTCCTCGACCGCAAGACGGAGAAACGTGACAGCCGCAGCGAATATGTGCGCCTGATCCTCGATGAGGTCGGCCGTCTCGGCAGGATCGTGGAAGACCTGCTTCATTTCGCCCGCCCGCGGCAGGTGAGCTTTGGAGAGATCGACGCCAACAGGATCATCGAGGATTCCCTGCTCATCAACTCCCAGAGCATATCCAACAGGGGAATCAAGGTCCACCATCGTCTTTCCAAACTCCCTCCCGTACGGGCTGACGGGGACAAGTTCAAGCAGGTGGTCGTGAACATCATTCTCAACGCCATCGACGCCATGCCGGAAGGCGGCGATCTCATCGTGAGCTCGGGCATGATACGGCATGAAGCAACGGGCGGCGATCTCGCCACGTTCCAGTTCAGGGACACCGGCGCGGGCATTCCGGATGATATTCTGGCCAATGTGTACGAACCGTTCTATACCACGAAGGCGACCGGCGTGGGACTGGGACTTGCGGTCTGCCGGGCGATCATGGAGGAACACGGAGGCAGCATTACGATCACATCCCATCCGGGCGACTCCGGCGCCGGCGCCCTCGTGACCCTCGAATTTCCCATCGGAGATCAGAAAAACAATTGACGGGTATCAAGTTTAGTAAGCAATGCATGATTCAGCAGTTCACTGCAAAGC
>CAYNWJ010000643.1:0-1980 GCA_964400815.1 uncultured bacterium | reverse complement strand
CTCTCCCCCTGAAGGGAGAGAGGGTGCCCGACCCGTGGTGCTTTTCCTTCTCCCGGCACGGGGGAAGGTGGCGCGAAGCGACGGAAGGGGGCTTTGCAGAGAACAGACGAATCATGCGTTGCTTGCCGGACTGAATCCCCGAATTGTTTTATCCAACACGCCTTTCCATGCTTTCAATGATCCACATGACCGCCCTCGGCAGGTGGAAGGGGTCCTTGACCGGAAGGACGAGGGTTTTCGTCACGGGATTTCCCTCGCGGTCAAGCCGTTGTTTCCATTCGCCGTTTTCCCTGTCGGTGAAGGTGGCGAATGAATAGTCGTGCATCTTTTCGAACCACTCCATGCACCAGTCGCCGCCGCCGAATTCATGGGCGAGCGTGAGGCCGAGCAGGGATTCAGAGTGGGGCCACCAGAGCTTGTACATCCAGTTCTGCTCGAAGGGTTCGCCGCCGTCGATGTCCAGCCACCAGAAGAGGCCGCCCTTCTCCTCGTCCCAGCCTTTTTCCAGGTGCCAGCGGAGGATGGTCATGGCGTCGTTCATGAGGGAGTCGTCCCCGCGCCGTTTCGCCTCGAGCATCAGTATCCATGCGCATTCCACGCCGTGGCCGGGGACATAGTCCCGTCCCTGCGGATACTCGACTTCCTTCCAGTCGGGACCGAGGGTCTCGATGTTGAGCCTCCGTTCGCGGTCCATGTGGTCGTCGAGGATATGCCGTATGCAGCGGTCGGCCTCCTTCTCGAGATCGGGGTCGTCGATTTCCCCGAGCAGAGGCGTGAGCATGTTCAGCGAGAGGAAGAGAACCCCCTGCAGATGGTGGCCGGGTCTGAGCTTGAAGGGGGCCACGGCGTCGAAATCGGGCTGCCGGATGCGGTGGGCGATACGGTGTGCGGTGGAGCGGGCGAGCTCGAGCATGTCGCGTTCTCCCGTCACGCGGTGATATTCGATGAGACCCATGGATGTGAACATGTCGCTGTAGATGCTCGTGGGGCCGTCGAGACGTCTGCCGTCACGGCTGAGGCGGTTCGCGAAGTCACCGTTCCCGTCCACGGCGTTCCCCGCGAGGAAGCGGCAGGTCTTCGTGACGAACTCCCGCATGCCGGGGCTGTCGTCATAGCGCCCGAGCACATGGGCGAAGGTCCAGAGCCCCCGGCCCTGGGACCACATGTACTTGTCTTCCGAAAGCACGGTGCCGTCGTCCTTCATGCAGTTGAGAAAACCGCCGTATTCACGGTCGAGTCCGTGACGGTCCCAGTAGGGGAGGATGTCGTCGAGGAGAAACGCCCGGTAGAAATCACGGTATTCGGCGAGGCTTTTTTTCGGCATCGGGAACTCCCTGTCTCTGTGGCCGGTGTCTTTCCGGCCGGGAAAGTATTGCGTGATCGTCACCGGTACAATAAATTGCCGTACCATCCTGAAATCAACAAAAAAACTGGTACGCCGCCCGATAATGGCATACTTTATCTGGGTGTTGCGTTTTTGGGATGTTCGATCGCTGGGGACTACATTTTTCCGTATATTAGAGGAGGCGTTTCATGCCAATTCCATTCAGTAGTATTACGAGGCCGTTGTATGCGCTTTCGGCGCTTCTTTTCTTTCTGTCATTGAGTTATCCGGTATTCGCCTATGATATCGACAATGAGTTCATCCCCGGCGCCTTTCCCGCAGAGACTTCAGCCGCGGAATTTTCCATCTCCCTGGACGGTGATGAACTGCTGATCGTCGGCCCCGATGCAGTGCTTCCCGCCATTGAATCCTTCGCCCGTTCCCTGGGGGAGAAGACGGGGAGCGCCATTCCCGTGATGGCCGCCTCCACGGTGACCGCGGACCGTCTCGCCGAAACCGACCTCGTCGTTGTCGGCAACATCATGAACTCCCCGCCGGCCCTCGATCTCTACATGCGGCGGCGCGCCTTCGCGGACGCCTTCTTTCCCGGCGACGGCGGTCATATCATCCATCCCGCCCAGTCGGTCTGGAACCCG
>CAYNWJ010000642.1:0-1999 GCA_964400815.1 uncultured bacterium | reverse complement strand
ATAACTGGTTCTCGGGAACGGAACGAAGCGGGGTGGCCGGATTGCCGCAGACGATTTCACCCCCGGGGGCATCCTTCGTCAGCACCGAACCGGCGGCGACGAACGCGTCCTCCCCGACGACCTTTCCGGGAAGTATGGTTGCATTAACGCCGATCCTGCCGCCCGTGCGGACGGTTATGCCCTTGTAGTATTTCGTGCGTTCAGCCCACCGGCCCGCGAAATTGTCGTTCGATGTGGCGACACACGGCGCGATGAAGCAGTCGTCCCCGATTTCGGAATGTGTGCAGATGTAGACGCCGGTCTGTATCTTGCAGCGGGCGCCGATGGTAACCTTGTTCTCGATGGTGGCGTTGCGGCCGATGATGGTGTAGTCGCCGATGGTGACATTCTCGCGAACGGCGGCGGTGTCAGCCACGAGCACACCCCGTCCGATGACCGATCCCGCATAGACGATCGCTCCGGTGCCGATGATGGCCCCCTCACCGATGGTGACGGGGTCGAAGGTCCCGCCGTCCGCCGTCATTTTGCTCCGGCGCGCCGCCATGGGCTGTTTGCCGATGACACTGTGGTCGTCGATGCGGCATCCGGCGCCGATCTTCGAGCCGGCCCGGACGACCACATGATGGCCGATGACCGTTCCATCTCCGATCTCCACGCCTTCCTCGACGATGCTGTACAGACCGATTTCAACCGAATCGCCGATGGCGGCGTTTTCATGAATGAACCGTTCCATGACGGAGGCTCCCTTCAGTTTTCAGAGCTCTTGAAGACCGGGAAACGAGAGTCCGCGGCCGCGTTCAATATACCACGCCGCCGGCATCACCTGCAACGCAAAAAAAGGCTCCGTGCCGAAACACGGAGCCCGCAAAAACCCATGGACGCTATGCTTAAATCTCAGCCAGAATGGATGCCATGATATTCTTTATGCCGTTGTTCTGAAGAGAATAGAACACGACATTGCCGTTTCGCCTGGATTTAAGCACACCGCGGGATTTCAGAATGCTGAGCTGCTGCGATGTCAGCGACTGTTTGGTTCCGAGGGTTTTGACCAGCTCTCCGACCGACCGTTCACCATTCATGAGGATGTTGACAATCTGCAGACGCACCGGATGGGCGATCGCTTTCAGAGTTTCGGCCATTTTTTCCAGAGTGTCATCTTCGATGAGATCCGCTGATAAACGTACCAAAACAACTCCTTCCTGTAGTGTTGATAGGTGTTGTTATTATACAATTTAGCGTTAATTATCGTCTCAAAGCATAATATAATAATATACTATATATCCCGACGGGAAACAATACAAAAATTCCCGTTGAGCCCTCTCCCGGAACGTTTCCCGGCTGTAAGACATTACAGAACAATACAAGTAGCGATCATGAAATAAACCGGTGCATGGGAAGCAACGAGTGGTCTCCGGGGACGGCAGGTCAACGGTTCCTGTACCGGTATGGGGACGCCAGTTCCACCGGTGTGTGGAAACGTCGTGGAAGTGTTCCTTTGGGCTTGTTTTGCCGGGGCGGGGGTGTTATTTTTCGATGCACGAATATGGGCCGTCATCCGACCGGATGACCGTCTTTACGATCAAAGACGACAAAGGAAACCTTGCCTGTGAGAGGTGGAATAATCATGCTGCGAACGTTTCTCTGTGTTTGTTTTCTCATGCTCCATGTTTCCGGGGCCGGCGCTCAGAGCGGCGAAGAGAAGAAGGGTGCCGAACATCCCGTGGTGGTGATCACCACGAATCTCGGGGAAATCGAGCTCACGCTGGATGCGGAGCGCGCGCCGGTCAGCGTGAAGAATTTTCTTTCCTATGTGGAGGACGGTTTTTACGAGGGTACGATTTTTCATCGTATCATCCCCGGATTCATGATCCAGGGCGGCGGTTTCGACACCCGGATGAGCAAAAAACCGACCAAGGCGCCCATCAGGAACGAAGCGGGAAACGGGCTCCTGAACAGGCGGGGAACCATCGCCATGGCCCGCACACAGGTTGTCGACAGC
>CAYNWJ010000641.1:0-2014 GCA_964400815.1 uncultured bacterium | reverse complement strand
CCAGCCGCACCCGTGTCAAGACCCTCACCACCGACACCCTGATCGCCAACTCCCGCTTCTTCGGCGGCGACGTGAACAAGGTCCCGAAAACGGCGCTGACCGTGGGCGTGGGCACGGTCATGGATTCAGGCCGCGTCATGCTCATCGTCACCGGCCACAACAAGGCCCGCGCCCTGCACATGGGCGTCGAGAACGGCGTGAACCACATGTGGACCATCTCCACCCTCCAGCTCCATCCGAAGGCGATCATCGTGTGCGACGACGCCGCGACGGACGAGCTGAAGGTTGCGACCGTCCGCTATTTCAAGGATATCGAGGGGCCGAACATGGACCCCGCGGGAATGCTCGATCCGAACGCCTGACCGCAGGCGCAGGGCTGAAACGGCGCTGCGCGGCAGCATGTCACACCCGCGTGCGCAGCTTCTTCACACCAGCAGGCAAGGACCATACTCATGCGACTGATACTTTTCGATACACAGGCAAGCGATCTGCTCCACCCCCTCACATACATGCGCGCCTCCTTCGAGCTCATGTGCGGACACGACTCCCTCGGGGTGAAGATCGTCCGCGCCGCCGGCGATGTCACGGAAACGGCGTATTTCGTCCGTGACATGCTCGCCGATGTCATCGGTGAACGTTTTCCCGGTGCGAAGGTGAACGACACCGCGGCCCTGGATGGCGGCGATCTCCTTCTGATTGACGGCCGCGTGCTGGCGCTGGACGGCCTTCCCGTTCCGGCGGGCGACGGTGTCGTCATGGACGGCGGCGAACCGGTCATCGTGCGTGCGGGAGCGGACGCCGCGGCGAAACTCGCGAAGGACAGTCTGGACGCCTTCCTCGCGGATGCGGCCAAAAATCTCCCCGAAGCCGGCGGGAACGTTACCCTGATGCGCCATCCCTGGGACCTCATTCATCACAATCCCGCGGCCATCGAGGCTGATTTCGAGGCTGCCGGGAAATCGGGCGTCGAGGGGGACATGCACCGGCTTTCCTGCATCTACGGCCCCGAGGATCGCTGTTACATCGCCCCCGGCGCGGAAATCCATCCCACCGTGGTCATCGACACCAAGGGCGGCCCGGTCACCATCGCCGAAGATGTGATCGTCTTCCCGCACACACGCATCGAAGGCCCCTGCTACATCGGCCCGAATACCCAGATCGTGGGCGGCAAGATCCGCGAGGGGTGCTCCTTCGGCCCCCAGTGCCGTATCGGCGGCGAGGTGGAGGAATCCATCGTCCACGGCTATTCGAACAAGTACCACGACGGCTTCCTGGGACACGCATACGTCTGCGAGTGGGTGAACCTGGGCGCCCTCACCACCAATTCCGACCTGAAGAACGATTACGGCAGTGTCGAAGTGAAGATCGGCGGGGTCACCTATGACACCGGCTCGACCAAGGTGGGCTCCTTCATCGGCGACCACACGAAGACCTCGATCGGAACGCTCCTGAACACGGGAAGCTTCGTGGGGCCCATGTGCCTGCTGATGGCCTCGGGCGCGCCCCTGCCCAAGTTCATTCCCGGCTTTTCCTGGTTCCTCAACGGCCGGTTTTCACGCGGCGCGGGCTTCAAGAGCCTCATGAAAACCGCCCATGCGGCGGTGTCGCGGCGCGGAAAAACCCTCTCTGATGCGGAAGTCGCCCTCCTGGAAGAACTCTACGCCCTCACAAAGGAAGAACGCAAACCCCTGGTGCGGCGGGATTCCCTGGCAATGCTGAAGAAGTAAGGACGGCATCGCAGCCGGCGCTGTCCGTCACCATATCGGGCGTGTGGCGGGGTCAACCCCCGCCGCGCACCCATACGGATATACGGCTCCCGCAGGTATGATCAACATCACCGCCCCATTCTCATCCCTCCGCCGGATAAAAAAAGCCGGTTATCCAGTCAATCAAGCATCCTTTCCCCTTCTCCGGGTATCAGGCGAAAAGTCGCAGCTTCATCGCCCCCTCTCGCGATATCCCCTCTCCCCCTGAAGGGAGAGAGGGAGCCCGACCTGCTGTGCTTTTCCTTCTC
>CAYNWJ010000640.1:0-2014 GCA_964400815.1 uncultured bacterium | reverse complement strand
GTTCTCGGTGATCGTCTTATCATTAATAATAAACCAGTTCATGATACAGCGGGTCCTCGGGGCGCGTGACATGTACCACGCGCGCATGGGCATCGTTCTCGCGGGTTTCATGCAGATCCTGCTCCCCCTGATCATCGTGGCGCCGGGGCTGATTCTCTTCGCGCGGTACCCGGAAATCCTGACACTCCCGTGGACCGGGATACGGCCGCAGGCGGACAAGGCCTATGTCACCATGATCCAACTTCTCGTCCCCGCCGGGCTCCGCGGCGTCATCCTCGCCTCCCTGTTCGGGGCCATCCAGTCCACGGTCAACTCCGTGCTCAACTCAACCGCAACCATCATCACACTCGACATCTACCGCCGTATTTTCAACCCCGGAGCCGGTGACCGCCACCTCGTCCGTGTCGGCATCGTCACGTCTGTCGCCGTTCTCGCGCTGTCCATGGGGATCGCCGGGTTCATAGGCATGCTCGGGAGCAGCCTGTTCGTCTATATTCAGACCTTGTACGCCTTTTTCGCGCCCCCGTTCGCCGCCGTATTCCTCCTGGGCATCCTCTGGAAACGCATCAACGGTTTCGGCGCCACGGCGGCGGTCATATCGGGCTTCGCATTCTACATCGCGATGAAGGCCTTCGTTTTTCTCGTGCCGACCCACCCGGCCTGGATGGAGCCCTATGGCATGCAGGCGGCTTTCAGCTGGGCGTTCTCTGTTACAGTCTGTGTCGCCGCGAGCCTGGCCACCCCGCCGCCCCCGCCGGAACGGGTGACGGACACGCTTGTTGTCAACTGGCGCAGCCTCAATATTTTTCAAGGACTTGGTGATCACTGGTATTCCTCGGTGGTGCTGTGGTGGGGTGTGTTCGCTGCCACGGTTGTCGGGCTGGTGATCCTGTTCTCGGGAAGGGGCATATGATGGTGTTGCCGGCAATGGGAACGTATTACGCGACAGAATGCTGTTTACAATGAACACCCGAATTGTTCACAACGTTCATCAGGAGCCGTGACACATGCCCATTCATTTCTCCCGTGACCGCTGGGACGGTATCGCCGAAAACGCCCGCCGCTGGTGGGACGGTGATCTCGGCCGTCCCCTCATCCAGGTGGCAACCGGTACAGCCGATCCCGGACGTCCCGAACCGTCCCTCCGCCACGAGTTCTACACCTCCGCCTATGAAGAATCCGTCGCCGCCGCCGATATCATCGACCGGGTGGACTACAACCTTTCCTGCCTCGAATTCCACGGGGACGCCTTCCCGCACTTCATGCCCTTTTTCGGCGCGGGTGTGCTGGCCGCGTTTTTGGGCGCCCGCCTCGACCAGCGCGAGGAAACCTGCTGGTTCCACCCGCCGGAGGACAGCACGCCTCCCGAAACAAGCCTTTCCTTCGATCCGGACAATCACTGGCATCGCCGTATCGCCGACATCTACCGGGCGGGCATGGAGCGATGGGAGGGAGGCGTCCAGCTCGGCATGACCGATCTCGGCGGCTCGCTTGACGTGGTCGCCAGTTTCCTTCCCGGCGAGCGCCTGCTTTTGGCCCTGTATGACCATCCTGAGGAGATCGTCCGCCTGAACAGCGAGGTCCACGAGGCCTGGTGGGAATGCTTCGACCGGTATGCACGGCTTCTCGCGCCGGTCAACCCCGGCTCCACCTGCTGGACGCCGCTCTTCTCACCGGAGCCGTACTACATGCTCCAGTGCGATTTCAGCTTCATGATCGGCCCGGACATGTTCCGGGAGTTCGTGCTCCCCGAGCTTCGCGTTTCCTGCCGCCGTCTCGGCAACGCCTTCTACCACCTCGACGGTCCCGGCCAGCTCAGGCACCTGGACATGCTGCTCGACATCGACGAGCTCGCGGGCATTCAGTGGGTCCCGGGGGACGGCGCTCCCGGTGTCGCCGAATGGCCCGATGTCTATCGCAGGATACGCGATGCCGGAAAGCTCATACAGGTTTTCGGGGACATTCGCGATCTGGACGCCATCGTCGATCACCTGGGCGGTGACTGCGGCTGCCT
>CAYNWJ010000639.1:0-2015 GCA_964400815.1 uncultured bacterium | reverse complement strand
GAGTTCGGCGAATATGACCAGAACGGCCATGTTCAGAAGGGGATTGGGAGACAGGCCGTTCATTTCCATGGCGAGAAGGGCTGTCGAAAAAATCAGCAGGCTGATCAGGTTCGGCATGGTCAGGTCCCCGTCTTCATCACTGTATGGGACAGTGTGGCCATGTGGGTCACGGCGAACGTGAAAAGCATGAGGGCATACATCCCCGATATGGAGGGAATCGAAAGGTGATATTCCAGCGCCAGCGCCACGGCGAGGACCCCCTGTCCTGTGAGGCTCGCCCAGAGGATGGGGACGCCCTTCCGGAAGGCATCGAAACGGCCGGACCATACATGGGCTATGACGAGCTTCAGGATCATTCTGATGCCTGCGGCGGCGAGGGCCGTTGCGGCAATAATGCCGATGCCGCCGTCATCGATGCGCAGTTCCCGGACCAGCAGGACGCCCGCGGAGAACATCAGTACCTTTTCGATATGATCACCCCCGGTCGTGAGAAGATCGCGGACCATACGGCGCTGGGTGGTTGCGTTGATGAAGAACGCGCCGGTGATCGTACCGGTGAAAAGAGGCGAGAGTGCCGACATGTAGCTCAGGCCGCCGACAAGGGCCGCGGCCGCAAGCATGGCGCACAACATCCCGCTGCGTGAGCCGCTTCCCCGGAACATCAGCCCCAGGAACATGGCGCACAGGGCCCCGGCGACGGTATGGAGGAAGAAGCGGCCCGCCGTTCCCGTTATGGAAAGGCCGAACACCGATGTTTCCATGCCGCTGTTTATGAAGCAGGTCATCAGGCACAGGCCGGTCACGCCGATCAGATTGTGCAGCGGAGACTGGCTGTCGATGATCGCGTACAGATATGAGTTACCGTAACGAAACGAGCGGTGGGGACGGCGGTGGAGCGTCACCGAACAGAACAGGGCGAACGCCAGAACGGCGGAGTATGCGCCGGTAGCATGTCCGGAGGCCGTTACATAGAGGATGCCGGGGATCGCTGCCAGAGCGAAAACGATGGCGGGCTCGGCGAACTGGAAAACAGTCGTTCGTGCGTCAGGGGTCCCGGAAGGCCGCATTTCCAGCATGCAGCCGAAATGAAATCCTGTCCATGCCAGGCAGAAAAACAGCACCGTCGCCAGCACATTCAGCAATTCCGCATGGAATCCCTTCGGAAAAAAGAAGGGGAGGGCGCAGCCGGCCAGCAGATAGTGCAGCTTGAAAATATTGCTGTATAACCGGAGCCCCGACAGGTTTGGAATACGGCTCAGGCGGGCTGCGGCGAACATGACCAGCGACACTGCGGCGAGACCGATACAATAGTTCATGGTCCATCAGCTCCGGCCAGTTGTGCGTTCCCGCTCAGAAAGGGAGATCGTCGTCCGCGTCCGGGAATGAATCGGAAGCGTTGCCGCCGCCCTGGGACGGGCGTGAACCGGAACTGCGGTGGTCTTGGGAACCGCCGCCGCCACCGCCGCCGCCACCGCCGCCCTGACCCGCAGAGTCCAGCATGATCATGAAACTGCCGTTGACCTCGGTCATGTATTTCCGCTGTCCGCTCTGGTCCTCCCACGAGCGTGTCCGTAGACGGCCCTCCACATAGACTTTGCTTCCCTTGCGCAGGTAGTCCTTGCAGGTTTCAGCCTGACGGCCGAACATGACCACACGGTGCCATTCGGTGGTTTCTTCCCATTCACCGTCCTGGTTTTTTCTGTTTTCCGAGGTGGCGACGTTGAAATTCGCGATAGCTGTTCCACTGGCTGCGTATTTGATCTCGGGATCGGCGCCCAGGTTGCCGATCAGCATGACTTTGTTGAGGCCTCTGGCCATTGTGTCCTCCTTGCGGTGTTATCTCGGTGTACTATGTCAATGTTTTTTCCGGTTATCAAGTTAAGTAAGCATCCATATACATTGATGGTGACCGGGCCTGAAACCGGGCATTTCAGGCGAAACTCTCTGGTTTTTTATCGTTCCCCTCTCCCCGGCCCTCTCCCCCTGAAGGGAGAGAGGGAGCCCGACCCGTGGTG
>CAYNWJ010000638.1:0-2029 GCA_964400815.1 uncultured bacterium | reverse complement strand
GCAGAAAATGCCGGTGTAGAGCACAGCCTTCTGACGGCCCACCTTGAACTCGTCGTCGATAAACGCCACCGCCGGCTGGAGCATCGAGACCGAACTGGTGGCGCCCGCGATGAACAGCATGGCGAACCAGACGAAGGCGAAGAACCATCCACCGTTCATGAAGGAGAATATCTGAGGCATGGTGACGAAACCCAGGTCGAAGGAACCGCCCCGCGCTATCTCCACCATCCCCACCGGCCCCATGAACACATAGGCCGCCGGAATGATGATCGAACCGGCGATGATGACCTCGGTGAATTCGTTCAGGCTGACGGAGGTCATTCCCGAAAGCACCACGTCATCCTCGCGGTCAAGATAGCTTGCATAGGTGAGAATCATGCCGATCCCCACGGAGAGGGTGAAGAACACCTGTCCCGCGGCCGCCATCCATACCGACACATCCTTGAGGCGTGAGAAATCGGGGTTGAAGAGATAGCCGAAACCGTTGACGACGTTCCAGTCCGGGTGGGCGGGATCGGGAGCACCGAGGGTGACGACCCTGCCCATGATGATGAGACCGAGAACAAAGAGCGTCGGCATGGTGATCTTCGAGAATCTCTCGATGCCGCCCTTGACACCGTTGAATATCACCGTAAAGTTGACGAAAAAGGTGATCAGGAAAATGAGATAGGTGAAGGGGAACGACCCGCCGTTCGAGAGCCCCTGATAGGCCTCGAGGAACTCCTTCATGCTTGAACCGTCGCGCGCCGCCTCCATGAGGCCGCCGGTGAGCGCGTGAATGGCGAAACCGAGAAGCCAGGACTCGATGTAGGTATACCAGATGAAGATCACCGTGGGACCGATGATACCGATAACGCCGAAATACTTGAGAAAATGGTTGCGGGTGGCAATGGCGAAGATGGACGGCGCGGTGCCGTACCCGTGCATGCCGCCATATCGTCCCAATGTCCACTCGGTCAGCATGAGAGGAATGCCGAGAATGACGAGGGATATGAAATAGGGTATGAGAAAGGCTCCGCCGCCGTTCTCCGCCGCCTGGACCGGAAAGCGCAGAAAATTTCCCAATCCAACGGCCGAACCGGCGACAGCCAGTATCACTCCCAGGCGGGAACCCCATCGCTCACGATTCTGCATGACAAAACCTCGTCAAAGGCATGAGGAACACCGGTCCACGATCATGCCGGCATAGCGTTTATCTTTATGTTTAATAGGGGAATATAGCATGCATTGAGAGTCGGGACAAGGGGAAAATCGCCGCCGGCAACCCCCATTTCCCGGCAAACACATTTTTTTCGGCGGTTTTCAATTGCTGAACCGGGATTTTCGGGATTACGGGATGAACCGCGATTACAACCATGTCAATCCTTGAATCCCGTTCATCATGCTTCAAACGGCGCCATCATCGGATGCATGCGATGCAAAGAAGTATTTTTTCATGATATTGGATGTCACACCATGATATATTACATCTTATGTGCATTATTCGATGGGCTTTCGGGGGAGCGCAAGAAAAATCCCCGGACGCACCGTTCATTACCCTCCCCGATTGATCAGTAACCGACAGCCTGACCGTCCTTACGGTGGTCGGAGCCGGAGCAATAGCCGTCCTCGAGACGATGGATGAGCTGGGCGCCGCCGAAATGTGAGCCGTCGCGCAGCTCTATCCGGTGTCCGCGCCGCCTGAGCTCTTCATAGACCTCATCGTCCAGTCCCGGTTCCATGGCGACCTGGAGCCCCTCGAGAACACGCCAGCGGGGAGCGTCCGAGGCCGTCTGTGGATTCTGGCCATAATCGAAGATCCTCACCATCATCTGGGCGTGGCCCTGCGGCTGCATCGGTCCACCCATGACACCGAAGCTCATGACCGGTTCGCCGTCCTTCGTCACGAACGCCGGAATGATGGTGTGATAGGGACGCTTTCCACCGCCCACCCGGTTCGGATGGCCCTTTTCGAGGGTGAAGCAGCGGCCGCGGTTCTGCATGGCGACACCGGTCCCGGGGACGACGATGCCGGAACCGAAGCCCATGT
>CAYNWJ010000637.1:254-2045 GCA_964400815.1 uncultured bacterium | reverse complement strand
ACTGAAGTCCGGGGAATGCTCTTGATTCATATGTTTATTCACCGGAGCAATAATACAAACCGCCGGGAACTGACACACGATAACATGACGCCGCCCGCGAAAACGCCGGATGCAAAGGAATGACAATGGCCAGGGTTCTGCTCATAAATCCTCCACAGACCTACTATCCGGAATCGCAGGGGTTCAGCGCCTATTTCCCTGTCGGTCTTCTCTCCATCGCCGCCGTGCTGCGCGACCGCTGCGAAGTGAAGGTTCTCGACTGCCTCGTGGAACAGTACGCGGAGACGGAGGCGGGAGGCATGCGGCGATACGGCACGCCGCCGGATGAAATCCGCAGGATCATCGGCGCCTTCGAACCCGACATCGTCGGCATCAGCGTGCCCTTCACCGCACAATACACGAACGCCAGGGATGTGGGCCTTCTTGCCGGGGTCGCCGCGCCCGGAGCCCTCATCGTCATGGGCGGTCCCGATCCGTCAGTGAGAAGCGGCCGGATTCTCGAGGAAGGCGTCGCGGACATCTGCGTCCTCGGAGAGGGCGAAATGACCATGGCCGCGATTGTGGAGGCTTTCGACAGGCGGGAGCCGATGCATTCGATTTCCGGTGTGGCGATGATTTCCGAAGGCGAAACCGTCACAAACGATTTCCACCGTATCGACTCTCTTGACGATCTGCCTCTTCCGGCATACGATCTCGTGGACATGGAAGCGTATTTCAACCATGCATTCCTGTACAGGAACCGCAGCCATATCCACACCCGGTCGATCTCGGTGATCACCAGCCGTGGGTGTCCCTACAACTGTGTGTTCTGTTCCATCAAGCTGCACATGGGGCGGAAGTTCCGCGCGCATTCTCCCGAATATGTGCTCCGCCATCTCGAATTGCTGATCGAACGCTACAATATCAGGCGCTTCCATTTCGAGGACGACAATATTTCCATGGACCCGGAACGGTTCGCGGCGATCCTTGACGGGATCATCGCCCGCGGATGGAACATCGAGTGGGACACGCCGAACGGCATACGGGCGGATACGCTGGATGAAGCGCTCCTCGAACGCATCAAGCGCACCGGCTGCCGCCAGCTCACCCTTGCCATCGAATCGGGCAGCAGAAGAGTTCTCAACGAACTGATCCGCAAGAACACCGACCTGGACAGGGTAATCGAAATCGCGGCCCTCTGCAAAAAACTGGACATACGCACCAATTCGTTCTATGTCATCGGATTTCCTGGTGAAAAACCGGAGGAAATGCGGGAAACCACCGCGCTGGCCCTGCGGCTGATACGGGAGGTGGACATGCTTCCCACCATGCTGGTGGCAACGCCGCTCTATGGCACGGAGCTGTATGACATCAGCATGAAAAACAACTACATCGTGGGCAACCCGTCACCGGAAGAGCTGGCGAAGGCGACCCAGCTTTTCGGCAGGCCGCTCATTGCAACGGAAGACTTCTCGACCGAAGATATCGAAACCATTCTCGGCGAATATTTCTCTTCCCTCAAGAAGGAACTCGCCTTCTTTTCCCTCCGCCATCCCGCCTATGCCCTGCGTCGATTGAAACAGAAACTGCCGATCCTTCTCAAGCTGCTGAAACGGAACTGATCCTCTTCCCGGAAGCACCTGTTCGTTGCGCCGGAAGGACGCGCCGATAGCTGTGTGCGGCGCTGGGGAATAACTTGTTCGGCGCGGTGGTGGGGAATGTGATGGAATGGAAATATTCCGGCAATCCCCCGAAAACCCAACGGAGAATACGCATAAGCTCAAAAATTATGGTGTTACATCAACTATTCAT
>CAYNWJ010000637.1:0-244 GCA_964400815.1 uncultured bacterium | reverse complement strand
AACATGTAACCGAGGATGATTGATCGAATACATTTTTGAACCATGATTACATGGATTAAAGGATTGGCAGAATTTCAATCTCGGTTCATCCAGTAATCCTGAAAATCCCGGTTCAGAAAATGAAAACCGCCGGCATAAATCCGTGTGCCGGAAAAATTGAGGATTGCCAGAATGAAAATATTCACTTGACCTCAGCAATTTCCGGTTTAAAATTTGCTTACAACCCTCACATGAGGCAAGGAAC
>CAYNWJ010000636.1:265-2049 GCA_964400815.1 uncultured bacterium | reverse complement strand
AGTCAACAGGCTGGAGATACTGAAGAAGCTCGAGTTTGACGAGATAGTGTCGAAGCAGACCCGAGAGCAGCTCGAAAAAGGAACGATGGAGTTTTTCCAGCGTGTCGGCGGCAAGGGCGGCGAAGTGAGCATCTCGGCCATCGAGGATTCCATATCCGCCCTGATAAGCGAAACCCCGGACAATCCGGACGTGCCGCTCAAGCTGTTCGAGATGAAGAAGCACGCCACGTATATATACGAACACTCGGTGGAGTGCGGAGTGATAGCCTCGTTCGTGTCGTCCGCCCTGAATTACGCGCCGCACGAAGTGACGTCGTTCGTGACGGCGATGATGCTGCACGACACGGGGCTGCTGTCCGTCCCGATGGAAATGCTGAACCAGGAGAAGCGCCTTTCGGACGATGACCTCGCGGAGATAAAAACCCACCCCCGCAAGAGCTGGAACCTGCTGAAGAGAGTGCCCGGAATAGACCCGCTGGCGCTGCTGGTGGCGGTGGGGCACCACGTATATGCGGACGGGACGGGATATCCGTCCGAGATAAGTTTCGACGACCTGCCGCCGCTGGTGCACCTGGCGACGCTGATAGACCACTTCGAGGCGATGTCCGCGCAGAGGCCCTACCGGCCCGCTTTTCCCATGCATGAAGTTGTGAAAACGATGCTCAACCAGCGGGAGAAATATCATCCGGGCGCACTGGAGAACTTCATCAGCGTGGTTGGGATTTTCCCCGTCAGCACGTTCCTGCTGCTGAACACGGGCGAGGCGGGAGTGGTGACGAGGAACAATCCGGCGAACCTTTTTCTGCCCGAGGTGAAACTGGTGCTGGACCCGGCGGGCAAGCCCTACTCGAAAGAGATAATAGTGGACCTGATGAACGATCCCGCCCGCAGGGCGATGGACGTGATGGATGAAATATGAAGAGGTTGACCGGAACATAAGATGAAACCGGAAATGCTCAGGAAACAACAGGAGGCCCTGCTGGGCGTCGAGACGCTGCCCGCGCCGCCGCGCAAGAAGGACTTCATGATCCAGTGCTCGGTGGGAAAGAACAACATGGACGCGTCGGTGAAAGTCATCGCGGCGAAGGGGAAATGCGGTGTGACGGAGTTCGACATCCTGAGCAGCCTGTATAAAAAAGGCGTGCGAATAAATATCAATTACGAGCGCATAGCCGACATCGTGGAAAACGGCAGGCTGAACGAATCCGTGATAGTGGCGGCGGGCTTCCTGCCGGAGAAGGGGGAGGACGCGCGGCTCGCGCCGGCGGTGGAACTCGAGGAATTCACCACCGAGGAAATGGCCAGGAACTTCCCCGGGCAGAGAGTGAGGAAGGGGACGCCGGTGGACCTGGACCAGGTGGTGATCAGGAAAGAGCCGGCGACCGCCGGGGTGCCGGGGCTGACGGTGAGGGGGCGGGTGTTGAAACCCACGCCGGGCAAGGACGTCGAGTTCGAGTACGGACCCAATCTCGCGGTATCTGAAGACGGGCTGGCGCTGACGGCGACGATGCCGGGGCTGGCGGGGCTGGCGAAAGGGAAGGTCGAGGTTCGGGAAGAGAACTACGACGAATGGAAATACGAGATACAACTGAGAAAAGACAAGATGGAAGCCGTGCTGGCGATAGTGCCGGGGGTGCAGAAGCAGCCGGAGCACGACGAGGAATTCATCGCGGACCTCCTGCGTGAAAAAGACATAAAGTTCGGTGTAGAACCGATGCTGCACAGGAGAATACCCCTGAGAGTAAACAGGACGACGGTGATCACGGTGGCCGCGGGCGAGCCGC
>CAYNWJ010000636.1:0-255 GCA_964400815.1 uncultured bacterium | reverse complement strand
AGCTCTCGATGGTGAGTGCGGCCGGGTCCTGGTAGGCCGCGGGCGAGCCGCCGGTGAACGGGGAAGACGCCGTGATAGCCGAGCGATATAAAGAGGGAGCGGCGCCCGGGCAGGTGATGTTCCCCGCGGCGGCGGGCGACGTGATAGTGGAGAAAACGCCGCCGACAAAAGGATACAGGGGCCGCAACGTGCTGGACGAACCGGTGCAGCCCCGCGAGGGCGCGGATACTCAGCTCGCCGCGGGGAAGAACACCG
>CAYNWJ010000635.1:0-2054 GCA_964400815.1 uncultured bacterium | reverse complement strand
ATTCACAGATCGAGCTGCGCATCATGGCCCACATGTCCGGAGATACAGTGCTCAGGGAGGCGTTCATCGAGGGGGACGACGTTCACCGGCGGACGGCGTCCATACTCTTCGGCACACCCCAGGACGAGGTGACATCCGACCAGCGGCGCCAGGCCAAGACCATCAATTTCGGCGTCATGTACGGCATGGGAGCCCACTCCCTGTCGGAACAGCTGGGCATTCCGCGCGACGAGGCACGGGCGTTCATCGAGAACTACTTCGCCACCCACTCAGGCGTGAAATCATACATAGACACGACTGTCGCAGAGGCGGAGAAAAACGGTTTCGTCACCACCCTGATGGGCAGAAAGCGCTATGTCACCGACATCCACAGCAAAAACCGTAATGTGGCGGAATTCTCCAAGCGCACCGCCATCAACACCCCCATCCAGGGGAGCGCTGCCGATCTCATCAAGGTCTCGATGGTCGATATCGCCCGAAGGCTCGGAGAAAGCGGCTTGGAGGCGGCAATGATCCTCCAGGTGCACGACGAACTCGTCTTCGAGGTGGCGGAGAAGGATGTTGAAGAACTGAAGGCGCTGGTGAAGGACGCCATGGAAGGGGCGCTCGAACTCGACGTGCCTCTTCTGGTGGACATGGGCGCCGGAAAGAACTGGCTCGAAGCGCACTGAGGAGGAACCGGTAACGCCCGTCATTACGGGACGGAGGCCGATTCGAACCTCCATTCCATTCTGCCGGGCGTTTCCGGATTGCAGGGAGGCGGACGCAGACGCAGGTTACACGTTCTCGATCGTCTCGTCGAAGGATTCCGGGTAGATCAGGCCCCAGGCCTCCTCCGCCACAGTGCTCTCGTCGATGAAGGGATTCTCCATGGTCCGGTCCACGAGCATGTCCTCGTAATCGTCGTACCAGTATGCCTCCGGATTTCTCCGGTACACCGCGGTATAGGCTTTTTCCAGCGGGTTCGCCGAACGGTGGAAGCGGAAGAAGACATGCTCATCGCTCATGCCGAGCACCTCGATCTTGCCGAGACGGTGTGACATGACCAGACGCGAACGCTTCGCCAGGCCCGATCCCATCATTTTCGCCTGCTCGTGGATTTCGAAGGCGCGCTCAACGGGCACTGCAAGATGACGGTTTCCCTGGGTCGGACGGCACTGGAAGACATAATAGGGCGGCACGCCGATGTACGACAACCGGTCCAGGAGCTCCCCCAATACCGTCGGATTGTCATTGACTCCGTGAATGAGCGGCGTCTGGTTCGTGGTGATGACTCCTGCCCTCTGCACCATGTGCAGGGCCTTCATGGCCGGTTCGGTGAGTTCCCGCGGATGATTGAAATGGGTCATGAGATAGATTTTCCGGTCCCATGTGCTGTTAGTCTCCAGAAGTTCGAGCAGCGGAGGATCATCGAGGATGCGGAAGGGATCGAACGCCGGTATCTTGCTTCCGATACGAATGATCCTGACATGGTCGATCTCCCTGAGGGCACGGATGATGCGGGCGAGTTTATTCGTGGAAAGAAGCAGCGGATCGCCGCCGGTGACCAGAATATTGTTCAGTTCGGGATGGTTCCTGATATACTCGATTCCCGGTGTTATGTCACGCATCACCTCGTCCTCGATGCGCATGAAGAGGCGCTTGCGGAAACAGAACCGGCAGAACCCGCCGCAGACGTCGTTCACCAGAAGAATCGCCGTATGCTCGTATTTGTGCTCCAGGCCCGGAACCTTCATGTAGCTTTTCTCACCGGAAGGATCCAGGTCACCCCACTGTTCCAGCTCCGCGGAATGCGGAATGATGATACGGCGTATGGGGTCGTCTGGGTCCTCCCAGTCGATGAGGGAAAGGTAGTATTCGTTCGCACGGAAGGCGAAGGTTTTCGAGACTTCCCTGATCCTTTCCCGCTCGCGTTCCGGGATGCCGGAAACCTTATCAATAGTAGTTATATATCTATTTTTCTTCATGAGACACTCCTTCCATTTACGGGGGCACTCCGCCGCTGCGGTTGGCGAATATCCACCGAAAGAGGCTATTAATAAAGCGTGTTCAGA
>CAYNWJ010000634.1:0-2058 GCA_964400815.1 uncultured bacterium | reverse complement strand
GGAGGCGCTCCTGGCGATCATCAATGACATCTTGGACTTTTCCAAGGTGGAAGCGGGAAAGCTCACCCTCGAGACCATTCCCTTCGATCTCTATCAGCTGGTACATGAAACAGGAGAGCAGATCCTGCCCAAAACCGCTGAAAAGGGCATAGAGCTCATCATACGATATGCGCCCGGCGCTCCGAGGATGTTCATGGGGGATCCCGGACGGATACGCCAGATCGTCAACAACTTTCTCTCGAACGCGGTCAAGTTCACCGAATCGGGCCATGTTTACATCAATACGGAATACCGGGATTCCGTTTCAGGGAATGGTCCGGTGATACGCATCGATGTGGAGGACACGGGCATAGGAATCAGCGAGAACAAGACCGCGGATGTTTTCAACAGCTTCACTCAGGCCGACGAAACCATTTCCCGGCGTTTCGGCGGCACGGGCCTCGGTCTTTCCATCACCCGTCAGCTCGCCGAGCTGATGGGCGGTTCCGTGGGGGTGAAAAGTCTTAAAGGAGAAGGTTCCACGTTCTGGGTGGAACTGCCGCTTAATGTGGCCGAAAAGGAATGCGGCGGCCAATCCCGGCCCCACGGCTCCCGGCTCAGGGTGCTTGTCGTCGATGACAACTGCATCAGCAGGGAAGTGCTCAAGGAACAGCTCGACAGCTGGGAAATGGACAATTCGATGACATCGACGGCCGCCGATGCGCTCGAACTCCTGAAGGCCGGGGACGGTGCGCACGCTCCATTCGATGTCGTCATCATCGACGACGAACTTCCCGACATGGATGGCAAAACGTTCGGAGAACGCATCGCTTACCGGAGGGGCCTGGAGGATATCAGCCTGATCCTGCTTTCGAGCTTCGGCTCGAAGAACGTGGGTCATGAATCGCTCAATGAAACATTCAGCGCATTTTTAAGAAAACCCGTGAGGCCGTCATTTCTCATGGACGCGATCAGCGCGGTCGTATCGACGCCTCCGGACGGGGAAAGGCGTCTGATCACACTCGAGGACCTTTCCGACCGGCGGCGTTCGGTCGCCGTAAACAGGACCGCTTCACGGTTCGACGGTGTGAGGGTGCTCCTCGTGGAGGACAATGCGGTCAATCAGCAGGTCGCGACCCAGATGCTCAAAAAACTTCACTGCCGGGTCGATGTATGCGGGAACGGGATCGAAGCGGTCAACATGATCGAACAGTTTCCGTTCGACGTGGTCTTCATGGACTGCGAGATGCCTGAAATGGACGGGTTCACGGCCACCGGGAAGATACGGGAACTGGGGCAACCGAAAAACGGGGACATTCCCATCATCGCCATGACCGCAAACGCGCTCGCCGGAGACCGTGAGCGGTGCCTGAGAGCGGGCATGAACGACTATCTGAGCAAACCGGTCAAGCTCGAAACGATCATGGACGCCCTCGACCGGTGGGCGCCGGGCGCCGCATCCGCCCAAGACGACACGCAAAATGCGGAGACGCAGGAACCCGGCGGCGATGAGATCGAGGAAACGATGCAGGCGCCATTGAATCCCGACACGATCGACATACTCAAGAACCTGGCCGACGATCCGGCGTTTTTCACGAGTCTCGTGGAGACATATATCAGGGACGCGCAAACCTACATCGAAAGAATACACACCGGCATCGGGCAGGAAGACGCCGAGGAAATACGGAAGGCGGCCCACAGCCTGGCAGGATCGAGCGGGAACATCGGCGCGGTCATACTCCTGGAGATCGGCAGGTCCATGGAACGAATGGTAGTCGGCCGGAATATGGAGGGAATCAGGAACCTCAGGGAAGATTTGTCACGCGAGTTCGAACGGGCGAGATCATCGCTTTTGGAAGAAATCATGATAACAACCGAACCCGATTCGGGTTCGGGCAATGAAAACACGGAAACGCGCGCACATGCGGAGGGATCGACGGCATGAAACATGTTCTGGTGGCGGATGAACGGTGCAAAGAGGCGGCGGACATGAAAACGGGGATCGACGGCGCCGGATATGAAACCTCGGTCGGGCGCGATTGGGAATCCGTGCTCCGATCGATGGCGCAGTCGTCCCCG
>CAYNWJ010000633.1:0-2077 GCA_964400815.1 uncultured bacterium | reverse complement strand
TGATCCTGGTCATCGGGCCGGAGGGCCCCCGCCGCTTCAAGCAGGTATGGGAAGATCGGTGAAAGCTCCGCCATGGGCAAGAGCATCATGGAGTATGATCCGAAAAGCATCGGCGCCGAGGATTTCGTCAATCTGGTAGAGGAACTGATATGACAGCCCGTTTCAAAAGCGGCGGCGACTATTTCGAAAAAAAATCCGGCCTGACCAAAAAGGTCTTGAAGCTGGAACGCGGCACACCGGTCCCGAAACGGAAAAAACGGACGGGACACGTGGGTTCCGCGATCATGAAGGCCCGTTTCTGCGTGACGGTCGAGCGGTATCGTTTCGAGGATTCGGGGGACATGTACACGCTGGGTGTTGACGGTTTCGATCTCGACGGCGCATTGGACGGCCACCTTTCGGGGGAGGTCACGATGGCGGTCGATCCGCTCTCGGCGGACGATCTGACCTGTTGGCACATGATCGAATTCGATATCGGTGCGGGGATCGACCAGCCGTTTTCGAAGGCGAAGGTCTGTGCAGAAAAGCTCGACTCACTGAACATCGCAACCATTCTCGAGGTCGGCCAGGGAGGAAAGGGGCATTACCGCCTCTGGATGTTCCACGAAGAAGCCGTCGGGGCCGGTCCGGTGACCGGTGCCCTGGCGAAGGTTCTTTCCACTCTGATCGGGGAACCGGTCGCGGTGTATCCCGATCCGGGCGGTCAAGCGGAGTTCGTGACCCTTCCCCTGCAGGGGGAATCGGTACTGCTCCAGCGCGGCGTTTTTGTCAACTCGGTCGGAAAGAAGATCAAGGACCAGCACGAGCATCTCGAATCCATCGAGACAGTTAAAAGCGCCTCCCTCCATGCGCTGATCGAGGACCGGGACGCCGGCCGGAAAACGGAATCAGCGCGTCCGGACGAAGATGAGGCCGTCCCGGCCGAAATTTCTCCCGATGCCGAGGCTCCCCCGGAAAAGGCCGAAACAAAGCCGGAAACGCCGGAAATTCCAGAAGAAACGTCGGAAACTTCCGCGGATACATCCCCCGCGCCATCGACCCCCGCCGCGGAAGAGTCGCCCTATCAGCCCGGAACGAGGCTTCCCGGTTTAAAAGAAAGCGGGATGCCGCTTCCCATCGACGCCCCTGACACGCTCGTCGTTTTCAAGCTTGGCGGCGGATCTTTCGGGATCGATGCGTCGGTGGTCCGGAGAATCGGCGCCGTCTCCGATGTCGAACCGCTGCCGGTCTCTTCGGAAACATGTATGGGAAGCATGCGGTGCGGCGATTCGGCTTGTTCTGTTCACTTCGGGCGGCCGGTTTTCGGTCTGCCCCGGGACGGCGGTGATGCCGCGCCGGGAAACGTCATTGTCATGACCGGCGAAGACGGGACTGTCTTCGGACTTGCCGTGGACCGGGTCGTGGAAATCCTCAGGATACCACGGTCGTCTGCGTATGAAACATCATCAGGCGATACCCCGATGGTATCCGGCTTTCTTGTTCTGCCCGGTGATGGAGGACGCATCGGTATGGCCGAAAGCCTTCATGTCTCGCGGGCATGCATGGAACGTGAAGAGCGTCCCGGGCGTGAGTTTTCCCCGGATGAGGTTTTTCTCCTTTTCAGCAGGGCGGGAACACTTTTGGCTTTTCCCGTGACCGATGTGGAGGAGGTGGGTGTGCTTTCTTCCGCCGACGAGGGGCGGACGGAGATCGATTTCCACGGCCGTACCATCCCGCATCTCGACATTCCCGCGCTTTTCGGC
The DNA here is from genome assembly GCA_964400815.1 of uncultured bacterium. Taxonomy (GTDB): domain Bacteria; phylum Latescibacterota; class Latescibacteria; order Latescibacterales; family Latescibacteraceae. The sequence goes on along the minus strand of CAYNWJ010000633.1, from coordinate 335 downwards.
CCGGATGCGACCCCGCCGCGGTCCGGCAATGGTGGAGGGCGCAATCGGCCCCGGCGCATGATTGTGGGGAAGCGGGCGGACGGCATGTACTCGGTCGCCGCCGACACCATCCTGGGAACGGGACATCTCGAGGAGGGGTCTGTCCATCGGCTGGAAAAAAGCGGGACTGTGGGATCGGTGGGTCGTTACGGCTTGACAGGCGAGCGCGTCTATATCCTGGCATCGGGCGGCTGAAACATCCCCCGTTTCAAGCCCGTTTCCCGCTCCATTCGAGATATTGCTCCGGTGACAAAATACCTTAAACATGTCTCGGGGGTTATCAGGAGCCAGGAAAT
>CAYNWJ010000632.1:0-2083 GCA_964400815.1 uncultured bacterium | reverse complement strand
TTGTGTATGACGCACTGGGCCGTAAAGTGGCCACCCTGGTGGACAGCCCCCTCGAGGCCGGGAAGCACGAGGTGATCTTCGACGGTTCCGGCCTGGGATCGGGAACCTATTTCTACCGGGTGTCACAGGCGGATGTTTCACAAACCGGGAAAATGCTCCTGCTGAAATAGAATTCAGCGACGTCAGGATGCAGGCGAATCGCAGCCGAAGCCGGATGTTTCAGTCCGTCCCCCAAAATGATGCGCCAACATGTTGTTTCGGAACATTTCCGAAAAAATGTGTTGACAGTCACAGCGCATACGGTATTAACATTGTATACTGTCAACAGTGTCACATGGATGAAATCTCATATCGGGGGCGCACATGAAAGGTCACCTTCTCTTTTTCGCGGCATGCGTCATTCTCTCTCCACTCATGGTCATCAATCCTTCAGCACAGGAGGAGCCGAATTTCGACGATATCCTGGAAAGCGCAGGCGAGGATTTCAAGGAAATGAAACGCCGTGCGGACGAGGAATTCTCGCAGATGAAGAGCGAAGTTGACGCTGAATTCGGCGATCTTCTCGCGAACGCGTGGAAGGAATTCGAGCTCGCCCGGGGAATCGTGCGCGACGAAACACCGAAACCCGAAGAAGTGCCGGTCGCCCGTCCCGAGGATGTACCTCCCCCAGCCCCCGAACCGGAACCAGAAAGCGCGCCTGAACCGGCTCCTGAACCGGAACCGGTCCCCCCATCACCGGAACCCGAGTCACCGCGAGAACCACCAGCCCCCGCTCCCGCCCCCGAGCCTGAGCCGCGCGCAGAGCAGCCTCCCCCGCCGCCACCCGATTCGGGAACGCGCGATGTCGCCGTCCCGCGCAAGTCCGGTGAGCCGCTCGCCTTCAATTTCTATGACGCGCTGGTGCGTGTCACCTTCGATCCGTCCTGGCGGAGGAACACCACACCACGTGTTGACCAGGCGACAATCAGGGCCTTCTGGGAGCGGTACAGCAGGACTTCCTATCCCGATTTTCTCGAACAGGCTGCTGCGGTCAAGAGCGAACTGGCCCTCAACGACTGGGGATATTGCGTTCTGCTCGATTATCTGTCCGCGGGGATATGTGGGGCGGAGAGCCTTGAGCGGCCGCTTTTCATCTGGTTCATGCTCGTGCACTCAGGCTATGACGCGCGCATCGGCTTCAAGGACAACCAGGCATATGTACTGATACCTTCGGAAAACACCATCTTCCAGGCGCCCTTCTACCAGTTCGGCGACCGCCGCTACTACATCACCGCCCTCGGCGCCTCATCGGGAAGCGCCCGTTCGCTCTTCACCTACGAGGGGGCAACGGAAACGGCATCCCGAAGTTTCGATTTCTCCATGCCGCTTTCTCCCGCCGTCGGCAAAAAAATGGAGCGCAGGGATCTGTCGTTCACCTATCTCGGCCGCGACTATTCTCTCCCGGTTGACATTAACACCAACGTCGTCCGCTTTTACGACCACTATCCACAGATTGACCTGGATGTCTATTTCGATTCGGCGCTTTCCGACGACACCGGCGCGGTCCTCCTGTCCGGTCTCGGGCGCATCATCGCCGGCAGAAACGAGGCCGAGTCTGTCAACATCATTCTCCGCTTCGTACAGACCGCCTTCAACTATGCCACGGACGATGATCAGTTCGGTGTCGAGAACTATCTCTTCCCCGAGGAAACCCTCTATTACCCCTCATGCGATTGCGAGGACCGGTCCTTTCTCTTCGCGTGGCTCGTTCATGAACTCCTGGACCTCCATGTGATCGGCCTCGAATATCCCGGGCATCTCGCCACAGCGGTCAGGTTCTCCGAACCCGTTCCCGGCGACGCCGTAACCTATAACGGCGACCGGTATGCCATCTATTGGCGAAAGAAGCTCTTCGCTCTTCAGTCTTACCACAAGACTCTCATTGCCGACAAAACGGGGTGCAGGACGAATGAACTCGGCTATTCCCGCTTCGTTGCTGATAACTGTTGCCGTCCGCTGTTGCCACTTTCCTGAATCCAGTAATATCCTGTAGCTTACGAGAAAGGGGACATCCTTCAAACCAACATCGGGATTCCCTCTGGAA
>CAYNWJ010000631.1:0-2090 GCA_964400815.1 uncultured bacterium | reverse complement strand
GCGGCCATTTCGAGCTCCCCGTGCCCAGGAGCCGCGAATGCGCCCGGACCGTTTCCCCGACAAAAGGGTCCTCCCTGTAAATCCTCAACGCTTCCTTTATAAGCTCCGGGTGATGTTTCGCTATCGGGCATTTCCCGGGCTCTTTCTCCCTCACGCGGCACTTCTCGCACCCGCACTCCATGGTCCCGCTCTTATCCATTTCCCCGGTCCTCTCCGCCGGAATTCAAACGTCTCCGGACATCCCCGCGCCCGCCCTTTCTTCCTCGTAAGCCTTCAGTTCATCCAGCAGCTTTTCCCTGTTCTCGAATATGTATTCTTCCATCTTCCTGAACTCCAGGTTTCTCTCGACGTGGGTGGAACACCGCTTCACCGCCCTCGTGAGATAATCGCCCATCCTCGCAACCTCCGCCCGGAAATCCCCGGGTATCCAGTAATCCTTCTGCCACTTGATACTGCACTCCGAGCACAGCGGCCCGTTGCTCTCTATACTGGAATACTCCCTGTCCAGCACCGCACGCCTGAACTCCCGCATTCTTTCCCCATTCCATATATCGAGCGCCTTTTCTTCATTCAGGTCGCCCACGACGAACCTGTTGTCGAAATCGTAGTTGCAGCCTACCGCATGGCCGTCGCAATTGAACGACAGCAGGTCCCACGGCGTATTACAGCAGGGAATCTCCTCCTTCGGGACCCCTTTCCGGTCCGCGTATTTCCTGTTCGCCTCTTCTATGGCTCCCATGTGGTTGAAAAGCTCGCCCGCCACTACGTGGTGGAAAGGGAACCGCTCGAAAAACTCGACGAACCGCTCCACCTCGTCCCTGTTCCGCTCCTGCTCGACTATCCCCAGTATCACCGCCAGGTGGTAACCTTTCTTTTCATGCCTGGCTTCGAAAAGGGTGAATATGTTTTCTAATACCCTGTGAAAATCGCCGCCGGTGCGGATGCTCCGATACGTTGCCGGCGTCAGCCCGTCGACTGACACGTGCAGGTAATCCAGCCCCGAGTCCACGAGATGCTCCGCTTTCTCGCGGTCCATCAGGTTGGCGTTCGTGTTCATGAGCGTGAAAAAGCCGTAATCCGCCGCATACTGTATCATGTCGAAGATTCTCTTGTGGAAGAATGGTTCGCCGACGCCCGTGAACTGTATCTTCGTGTGCAGCCTGAGGTGCTTCACCTGCTCGATCAGCGATTTATAGAGATCGAAATCGAAGTAGCCGGGTTTCCTGGTCAGGGCGCCGTCGTGGACGCAGTGGACGCACTTAAGATTGCATATATTCGTCGGCTCGATATAGATTTTCCTCGGCGGGAAGTCGCATAAGGTTTTCTTTTCGAGCAGGGTGTGTATGTACTTCAGGCGGTCGAGTTGTATCCTCAACTCGAACTCCGCCATATCCTCGAATTTCATTCCAGTAACTCCTCTTGCCTGATATTATATGGCCGGCGATATCCACGGGCAAACACCCGCGCGTCGCGGGGGTTTTAATCAGGAATGGCGGCCTGGCGATCCCGGCGTCATCGTGCCGTCGTTGACACCGTCCGTTCCACTGATATACATTGAGTTCCATCAACGCCGTCGCCGCCGTGCAACTCCGGTCTTCCCGGATTGCATAACGTCGATGTAGCGGGGAGGACGTCCGTGGAAGAGAACACCGCGCTGATAATCGAAGCGATGATTTCCGAAAAGGTCGAGCAGATCACCGCCGGCATGAAGACCGAGGAGGAAATCTGCCTGGCGCTGGCGAAATGGCTCGCCGTGAACATCGTGAATTTCCGCGTCACGGAACTGGAAGCCGATTTCAGGGAAGTGTTCGCGCATCGAAGGGGCACGTGCGGGTCCAGGGCTCTCCTTTTCCAGTACATGTGTTCGATAAAGAACCTCGACGCGAGAATATTCAAACTCTATAACATTCCCATAAACGACGGGCATATATGCGCGCAGGTGTGGTTCAAAGGCGGCTGGCATTTCTACGACCCCTCTTTCGGCGCCTGTGTCGTCGAGAACGGCCGTATCCTCTCCTGGGACGAGATCAGGGAGTGCGACTTCGAGAACGTCGAGATCACCTGCGTCGATCATTATTTCAATAAGCTGA
>CAYNWJ010000630.1:0-2099 GCA_964400815.1 uncultured bacterium | reverse complement strand
GTAGCCTCTTTTTATTGCCTCCAAAACACCTTTCCTATACCATAGTATCTCTTTTTCAAAAGAGAGGGGGTCAGGGGGTGAGTTTGAACCGCCCCAATTCGTCATAGTGACTCACCGTGAACCACCGGAGCCCGCAGGCACAGGGTATAATTCGGATGTGTTACAGCATATAATCGATTACCCTCATACCCGCACACGTGCATGTGGTTCCCTTCCGCGGAAACAGGGCCGCATGCGAGCTATGACAGCGTTTCGGGGCCATAGAGCCCCCGCAGGCGGTCCAGTTCCTTCTTCAGGTCCGCGGTGAGCGCCGCCGTTCCGGGGGCGCCGTAGATGTTCTCCAGCTCGTGCGGATCGCGGACCAGATCGAAGAGCTCCCAGTAGTCCCCCTCCGAATAGTAGTGTATGAGCTTGTGACGGTCCGTCCTGACACCGTGATGGGGGCCCACCCGGTGGGCGGTGAAGTATTTCGTGTATGTCTGGTCGTTGAGGGAATCCTTGTCCAGGTTCTGGTACATCCGCCAGGAGTCCTCGTAATAGGAATAATACACGGTGTCGCGCCAGTCCGCGGGAGGCGCACCGGTCTCCACGACCGGACGGAGGCTGCGGCCGTGCATCACCGCCGGGATGTCGATGCCCGCGAAATCGAGGATGGTGGGGGCATAGTCAACATTCAGCGCCATGGCGTCGCTCACCACGCCCGCCTTCCCCATGCGCGGATAGCTGATCAGGAGCGGGATGCGCAGGGACGGTTCGTACATGAAACGCTTGTCGTACCAGCCGTGCTCTCCCACGAAGAACCCGTTGTCCGAGGTGTAGACGATCATGGTGTCCTCGAACAACCCGCGTGAATCGAGGAAGGAGAGGATGCGTCCCACTTTCTCGTCGATGCCCACCACGGCGCGGCACATGTCCTTGGCGAAACGCTGGTATATCCACGCCCGTTTCCCGCGCCAGTCGAGACCCGGAGGCAGTTCATCGGCATAGTCGCTTTCCAGGCTCACCTCGATGCGCATGTCCTCGGCCATGGCCGCCACTTTCCGGGTGTCGTAGTCGTCCCAGAGGGTTGCCGGTTCGGGGAACTCGATGTCGTCCCACAGATCGGCGTGACGCGGCGCGGGCTTGAAGGGCCGGTGCGGGGCCTTGTGCTGATAGACCAGGCAGAAGGGATCGGCGGGATCGAGCCGCTCCAGACATTCCAGGGCCTTGTCGGTGGTGATGTCGGTGACATAGCCCTCGTTCTGCGTGGTGACCCCGTTCTCGATGAACTCGGGATCGAAATAGGACCCCTGGCCGGGAAGAATGCGCCACTCGTCGAAACCCTTCGGGTCCTGGCGTATGTGGTACTTCCCGATGAGGGCCGTATACCACCCCGCCTGCCGGAGGAGTTCCGGAAAGGTGGGAAGCGCGGGATTCAGCCCCTCCTCGGCGCCCTTTTTCTCCGAATTGCCCGTGATGCCGCTGATGTTCGAATAGCAGCCGGTGAGGACACTGGCGCGGCTTGGGGCGCAGAGGGAGTTGGTGCAGAAGCAGCGCTCGAAGCGGGTCCCCGCGGCGGCGATACGGTCCAGGTTGGGGGTCTCCAGGATCGGATGGCCGTAACAGCTCATCTGGTCCACCGTCTGATCGTCAGTCATGATGAAAATGATGTTGGGCCTGCGGGCCGTCGGCGGCGTGCCGCTGCCCGCGCAGCCGCCCAGGAGCGTTCCCGTTCCCGCGGCCGCCGCCATGCCCTTCATCGCCTCGCGGCGGGTGACATTCATATGATAAACCTCCGTGATGTCGTGTCGTTTCACCGTGCCGTGGGTGCTCCGGCAACTACGGCCGGACGTCGGCGCAGCATGGGTCCCCTGTGAGGGGGACGGGAACGAAGTCCAGAGGGGGGTATCATGATGAAAAGCGGTATGCTTATGTAATGTGACAACCGTCCTCCGAAATAACGTTCAACGTGCCTGTTCCATGCCGTCGCAGATGATTTCCACCGCCTCTGCGATGTTCGCGGCGACGATGCCGTGTTCCGGGACCTCGTCCCGGTGACGCCCGCCGTGCCCGGTCAGCACGAAAATACCCGTACCCCCGGCATTGACCGCAAGGTCCAC
>CAYNWJ010000629.1:0-2103 GCA_964400815.1 uncultured bacterium | reverse complement strand
CGCCGAGACGTTCGCCCATCATGCGGGCCATGTCGTTTCCCTGACGGGCGATGTCGAAGATGAGACCGTCGGAGAGAAGCGCCTCGAACTGTACGGCGATGAACCGCATCTTCGAGGCGAGCTGCATGCCCTGTTTGCGGACGAATTTCCCATCCGGCGCCAGTTCCTCCGACGCGAACACCACCGCCTCGCCACCGAGCATGGCGTTCTTGGTCCCGCCGAATGCCATGAGGTCCACCCCGGCGTCGAATGTCGTCTCGCGCAGGGACACACCGAGACTGACGGCGGCATTGGCGATCCGCGCCCCGTCCACGTGCAGAAGCATGCCGTTTCCGTGGGCGAAATCGGCGAGCGCGCGGATTTCATCGAGGGAATAGACCGTTCCCCGCTCCGTGGGCTGGCTGATGGAAACGACCCGTGGCTGCACCAGCTGCTGGTTGCCGGCGTATGAAAGATATCGCCCGCACTGCTCCGGCCTGATTTTGCCGTCTGTCGAGGGGACGGTGAGGAGCTTGATGCCGCCGAATTTCTCCATCGCCCCGCACTCGTGCATGTTGATGTGGGCGGTATCAGCGCAGATGACCGCCTGATGGGACCGCGCGACCGCCGAAATTCCCACGACGTTCGCCGCCGTCCCACCCCAGACGAGCTGAACGGCGCAATCCTGCCCGAGATGTTCGCGGAATGTCGCGGCGGCCGCCTCCGTGTAGGGATCACCGCCATAAGACGGCACATGACCCGTGTTCGCCTCCACGATGGCGTTCATGATGACGGGATGGACTCCCGACCAGTTGTCGCTCGCAAAACCTCGTTCCGCTTTCATCCGCCTCTGCTCCGGTTTATTGGTTTCGATTCGATCCCACGGCAAACTTCGGCATGTAGCCGCGGCGCAATCCCCTCACCTGACCGATATGACATCGTTCTCGATGAGCCAGAGAACGGCCTCCCTGACCGCTTCGAGCGATGTGTACCTCGGCCGGTACCCGAGGAGCCGTTCCGCCTTTTCGATGCTCATGCAGGGGCTGTGGGCGATATGGTCCCAGGTGAACGCCGATTCCTCACGGCTGGCATTCTCCCGCCACTGCTCCCAGGGCAGGAACCTGATGTCCGCCTTCACGCCGAACCAGGCATACATCGCCTCGGCGTATCCCCGCAAGGTCAGCGCCCTCGGCGAAACCACGTGGAAACTCTCGCCGACCGACACGCTCCAGGATTCGATCGCCCGCATGAACGACTGCGCCACATCGTCTGCATGCACGTGATGCACGGTCTCAAGCCCCAGATTGGGCAGGGTGATGGACTCGCCCCGCGCTATCTCTTCGAAGACCGGTGTGGAAAAATGTCCCGCGGGATTGAGGGGCGCCCATCCCGGCCCGACGATGTGCCCCGGATGCAGGATCGTGGCGGGGAATCCCGTTCTGCGCGCCTCACCGAGCAGATAGGTCTCGATCTTCGCCTTCTTGATCCCGTAATCGCCGAACGGATTGCGCGGCCGGCTCTCGGTGGTCGGCTGTTCGATTCCGCACCCGTGCACCCAGATCGTCCCGCAATTGAGATAGTGTGCCACGTTTCCACGGAGGGCCTCGACCATGATCCGCGCGCTCTCCGGCTCGAAACAGATCATGTCGATGACGATGTCGGGTTCGAGCGCGGCGACATCCCCGCCGAAGCTGCCCTGACGTTCGGCTTCCCGGCGGTCCATATCGATCTGTTCCACCTCCTGCCACGCCGGATGGTTTTGGTATGGGGTGCGTCGCCTACGGCTGATATTGACAACCTCGTGGCCCGCCTCGATGAGGCGTGGAACGAGAAATGTGCCCACATGGCCGGTGCCGCCGATAATGACCGTTTTCATGAAAAATCACGACCTTTCTTGTGTATTCCGCACATGCCGGCTTTGAGCGGCAGAGCGATGATATGTTCGAGCTGTGCCAACACGTCCTTCACTGATATGGAGTGAATAATCCGGTTATCAAGTTAAGTCAGCATCCATATACGTTGATAGTGACCGGGCCTGAAACCGGGCATTTCAGGCGGAAATCTCTGGTTTTTTAATCGGCCCCCTCTCCCGATATCCCCTCTCCCCCTGAAGGGAGAGAGGGA
>CAYNWJ010000628.1:0-2111 GCA_964400815.1 uncultured bacterium | reverse complement strand
CTTCGACATCAAGGGAATCGCATTCTCGCACGCATCCATGAACGCCCTGGTCTCCGCTCTGGGGACCATCGGAACCGTCGACTCGTCCTCAATTCCACCCGCCTCGAAATCTGCCGAGACAGTCTATCATTTCAGCGTGACGGGCCGTGTGGACGATATCGGCGAACCGGGAATACTCGACCCCATTCCGGGGGAGAATCTTGCCAGTCTCGCCGAAGCGGTACAGGCCGGGGAAAAAGACCTGGATGTCAGCTTCACATCACTGCCGCAGGCGGGCGGTTCCTATGGTGAAGCCGATTTCCCCTTCGCTCTCGTGGGCACCTTCGACGGCCTGAAGCGGGTGATCGAGCTTTTGTGTCCCCGCGGCGGAGATGTCAAGGTCTACCGAATCGTGATCGCACCCGCCGCGCCGGGCCGTATGTTCGACCGGATCAAGGCGTCCTTCTCCCTCAGAAAAACATCTTCGATCTGATATGCTCAGGATAATGGGCGGCACGCTGAAGGGATCGCGTCTGAAATCCTTGAAAGGGCTTGCGACACGGCCGGTCCAGGCCAGGATACGCGAAGCCCTTTTTTCCATCATCGGCCCCATGGACGGGCTCCGCTTCCTCGACCTTTTCGCCGGAACGGGAGCAGTGGGCATCGAAGCTCTCTCCCGTGGCGCCGCCGAAGCTGTTTTCGTGGAAAACGGCGCCGGGCAGTGCAGAATCATCACTGACAATCTCAATGCGCTCGGCCTTTCCGCCCGTGTGATCAGGGCGGATGTGCTCCGCACCATCGAACGTCCGGACATCCTCGAGCCGTCCTTTGATGTCGTGTTCGCCGACCCTCCCTATGAAAAGGGTCTCTCCCAGAAAGCGGTGAAATCACTTCTGTGCGGAGAACTCCTATCCCCGCAGGCAATTCTCGCCGTTACGGTACGCAGGAACGAGAAGCTGCCCGATGCTTCCCCGGGAACGCACCTCGCAATCGATCGCGCCTATGGTGACACGAGACTGGCCGCATATGTCAAAAGACCCGACATCCCGGGTAAGTGAATCGTCCGGCGACGCGCAAAGGTCCCGCATCACCTCCCGCCCCTCCCCATGCACTCCTGTACATTTCAGCGGGCCTCAATCGGCATGTTGAACGCAACCTTGAGCGCGCCGAACATCACGTTTCCCTGACACGCCGCTCCGCTTCCATTCGGACACATTCAGGCAAGACATCATAATCTATTATTTATAATGCATTTGTCATATAATCATCAAAACCGCACGAAACCTGGGCGCCATCATGAAAAAAGTTGTCATGATGCGCTTTTTTTACTCAAGTCGACATTGAATGCGGCCGATAGTATGTATATGCATGACGGGGACCGCTTCACTCCCGATGAGCAAACGAGCAAGCAAAGAGTTGATTGAAATCATTCATACAGCATAATATAAGACATGGCAGAGGGAGGTATCCTCATGGGGATTCAATCGATTTCGCACAACGCTCCTGTAAACAACTCGCACATGTATTCACGGGTGGACAGCCGGGAGACGATGTTTCACAGCAGTGAAATGCTCGACATCAGCCTTTCCGACGACGGCGACACCGTAACGATCACCCATTCGAATACCTCCCTCTACCGTGAAACAACCTATTCCCGGGAATCGCTGAGAACCGGCGGGCCGCAGCCGCCTCCGCCCGGCCCCCCGCCGCAGCGCGATGAAGTGTCGGAGATCGAACAGGCGCAGGTATCGAAGGCGTTCCAGGACTACATGACCCAGATACGCGAGCGGGTTTCATTCCTGATGCGTGAAGCCGAACGGCTCAGCGGAGAGTTCAGATCGTCCCTTGGCGAAAATCGGGCCGCCCAGACGACCGAAACCGTCAGGGAAACCACCTACGCCGCGACTGAAACCACGACAATCACCCTCGACGCCGACCAATTCAGCGCCGGGAACACCGCGGACAGAATCGTGCAGTTCGCCCTCTCCTTCTATCAGGGCGGGGACAAGGCTGAATATGTCAAGATGGCCCGCGAGGCGGTCATGAAGGGATTCAACGACGCCATGCAGACCCTCGGAGGATATCTGCCGGAAATATCGCACGACACGCTGTCACTGGTCAACCAGGCATTC
>CAYNWJ010000627.1:0-2111 GCA_964400815.1 uncultured bacterium | reverse complement strand
CAAACAGATTTTCCCCGGCATCCAGGGCGGACCGCTCATGCACATCATCGCCGCGAAGGCGGTTGCGTTCGGTGAGGCATTGAGGCCCTCCTTCAAGCGGTATGCGGCGCGTATCGTGGACAACGCGAAAATCCTCGCACAGGAACTGGTCTCGCATGGATTCAAACTCGTTTCCGGCGGTACTGACAATCATCTCATGTTGATCGATTTCATCGGCACGGGGATCACCGGCCGGGACGTCGAGGACGCGCTCGGGAAGGCGGGCATCACCGTCAACAAGAACAGCATTCCCTTCGATCCCGAAAAACCGACGGTGACCAGCGGTATCCGCATCGGGACGCCCGCGCTGACGACACGGGGAATGGGAGAAGACGAAATGAAAATCGTCGCCGGCCTGATAAGGCGGGCAGTCGATGCACTGGACGATGACGAAACACTTGCGGCGATTGCCGCGGAAACGGCGGAACTCACCGTGTCCTTTCCCATGTTTTCTTTCGACAAGGATTGATCCCTCCATTCGGGGGAGATGATGACAGGTGTTCATTTTCGTGTGATATGACGGTTGGGTATCACATGCACTGCGTTCCCGAACGAGGTGATGAGTATGAAATGCCCGTATTGCGGTTCCGACACCGACAAAGTGGTAGATTCGCGTTCTTCGAAAAACGGCCAGTCGATCAGACGAAGAAGAGAATGCCTCAAATGCAGCCAGCGGTTCACGACCTATGAATACATCGAGGATGTGTCGCTCGTCGTGATCAAGAATGACGGAAGCCGGGAACCGTTCGATCGAAAGAAGCTTCAGCGGGGCGTGACCATTTCATGCGCCAAGCGTCCGATCCCGACGGACAGGCTCGATGAGATTGTCGACGACATCAAACATGAACTCGAGTCCCGCGGCGAGCAGGAGGTATCCTCCTCGCTCATCGGAGAACTGGTCATGGAGCGACTGAAAAAACTCGATGATGTCGCATATGTACGGTTTGCGTCGGTGTACCGCAAGTTCAGTGACAAACGTGAATTTATCGATGAATTGAAGCAGATTCTGGAATAGATTGAAAACGGCATTCACGTGATTGCATGATGCTTAATCCGGCGGTTCTTTCATGATACGGGACAATATAACAGGCATTCTCGACGATATTTCCGAAAGGGCGCGCTCGTGCGGGCGTGATCCCGGGGAAATAACCCTCGTGGCGGTTTCGAAAACGCATACGGCGTCGGAAGTGGACGAAGCGATAGCAGCCGGTGCCGCTGATCTGGGAGAAAACAGGATTCAGGAGGCCGCCGCGAAGATACCGGAGGTCGGCGGCTCCGCGGTCTGGCACATGGTCGGCCATCTCCAGTCGAACAAGGCCGGTGATGCGGCATCGTTGTTTCACTGGGTCCAGTCGGTCGACAGGCCGAAGATAGCGCGTCACCTGGCCAAAAACGCGGAACGGCTTGGAAAAACACTCGACATACTTGTTCAGGTCAACATCTCGGGAGAATCATCGAAATCGGGAGTCGGACCGGAAGACGCGGAACGACTCTGCGAAGAGGCCGCCTCTTTCGATTCCCTTCGTCTTCGCGGGCTCATGACCATCGGCTCCCTGGGAGCGACACCCGACAGGACACGCGCTGAATTTGCAGGCATGCGCGCCCTTTTCGCTCGTCTCGCAGAACGATTCGGCGGAGAAACGCCGTTCGACACACTGTCGATGGGAATGTCCGGCGATTATGCCATCGCCATCGAAGAGGGATCGACCATGCTCAGGATCGGCACATCAATTTTCGGCGAACGGGACGTGTGATGGGCGGCATTCTTGCCACGATTTTCATCGGTGCGCTCGAAGGAGTATCCCTCGCTGTACGTGCCTTCAGCGCTGCTTTCGGCATCCTGCTCATTGCCAGGGCAGTCGCTGAAAAAATGCTGCCGGTTACGGTCGAGACATATCTTCGGCCGTTTATCCGCTATACCGATATTTTCGTTCTGCCCATGAGAAGGATTCTTCCCGAGAGCCTGACTGTGCGTGACAAGCTGTTGTTCGCCCCGGATGCAGTACCTGAGTTCACTGCTCAGCTCACCTTCGCCCATTCCGATACCCGACGGCCCCAGGGCCAGCGTTCCG
>CAYNWJ010000626.1:0-2115 GCA_964400815.1 uncultured bacterium | reverse complement strand
CAAATCATGGAGCAAAAAACCATTCGTTCGCAAAAACCTAACCGGAAATTGCTGGAAAAAAAGAAAGCATTTCATCGCAATCACATGGCGTCGTCCATGGTTCATTCTTCTCTCCTCTTTGAAAAATGTGCGCAATCCGTTCATGTTCCACGCAATGATGCTCATTCCCGACGAGATTTACCGATTTCGTTTCGGGCGTCTCATGGAAACAATTCTTCTTGGTATGATGGTGGCAACACGCGAAAAATTTCAGTTCTTCTCTTTGCTGTTGTTCTTCAAGTTCTGCAGCATGCAAACATCGGTTTACTCCTATATCTGCCCAATCAGAAAATTCAGGAGTTCACAAGCAGTCCCACGTCAATCTCCCCTTGTCTTTCCCCCGAAATCGGCGTATCCTTTCAGAAAGAACGAACCGCCACCATCACCGCCGGAAACCGTCCAGTGAAAACACCCCTCAGCGCCCGCATATTCCTTCCCGCCACGCTTCTCGCCGCCGTACTTTTCCTGGCCTGCGCGGGAAACGGCGGCCCCGTCAGGACCGGGCGTATCGACGCCCTCTTCGCCCGGTGGGATTCGCCCGAAAGTCCCGGCTGCGCTCTTGCGGTGATCGAGGACGGCAGGATCGCGTACACGCGGGGGTACGGCATGGCGGACCTGGAGCACGATGTCCCCATCACCCCGGAAACGGTCTTCTACATCGGTTCGGAGTCCAAGCAGTTCGTGACGGCCTGCCTGCTCCTGCTCGAGGAGGAGGGCAGGTTGTCCCTCGACGACGACATCAGGAAGTTCGTCCCCGAGCTGCCGTCCTATGGTGCGCCCATCACCATACGCCACTGTATCCTTCACACCAGCGGACTCAGGGACTATTTCACACTCTGGTCGCTGGCGGGGGTGGATTACGCCAACTTCCATCCCGAGATGGAGGTGGTCGATCTCATCGCCCGGCAGAAGGAGCTGAATTTTCCCCCGGGCGAGGACCGGCTCTACAGCAATTCCGGCTATCTCCTCCTGTCGGTGGTCATCCGCAGGGCCAGCGGGATGTCCCTTGCGGAATTCGCCCGCGAGCGCATCTTCGAGCCTCTCGGCATGGAGGACTCCCATTTCCACGACGACCCCTCGAGGATCGTGAAGAACCGCGCTCACGGGTATTTCAGAACGGAGCGCGACAAGTGGGGCCTGCTCGCATTCCGGTTCGCGCTGGTCGGGTCCGGCGGCCTCTACACGAATGTCCCCGACCTGGCGAAATGGGACGCCAACTTCTATCACAACACGCTCGGCGAAGGCGGTCGGGAACTCATCCGGAAGATGACCACTCCCGGCACGCTCAACAACGGCGACAAGCTGTCATACGCCTGTGCCCTGGCGATTGGCGAATACCGCGGGCTTTCCACGGTGCGTCACGGCGGCTCGCTGGGGGGCTACCGGTCCCACATCCTGCGGTTTCCCGAAGAGCGGACAACCGTGATCCTCCTGTTCAACCTCGCCGATGTGGACCCGGGCGCCTTCGCCGAGCGGGTCGCCGACATCTGGCTCGAGGACAGGCTCGATCCGCTTCCCCCGCGCGAGGGGGACAACGGCTCAGGAAAAGAGGACGACGGGGATGATGCCGGCCCTTCATTCACGCTGTCCCGGAACGAACTCGCCGAATACGCCAGTTCCTACCGGAGCGGGGAACTCCTGGTCACCTATGAGATCGAACCCGGCGCGAACGTTCTCCGCTGCCGTATCAACGGTCTGCCGCCGGTGACGCTCGTCCCCGCGGCGCCGGACCTGTTCATCGAGGGTGACGGTGAGGGGGAGTTCACCTTCCTGCGCGACGGCAGGGGGGGCATCACGGGATTCACGGTGGCCGCGGGACGTGTGCGGAACATCGGGTTCGAGCGCATCGACTAGACGCTGTTTATCCATACGAAAGGACGGAACCATGAACCGCCGCATCGAACAGACACCCGTCGCAGGGACATCACGGCGGGGCTTTCTCGGAAGCTCCCTCGGGGCGGGGGGTGAGTTTGATTCGTAGTTTGACGGCACAGCATTCCGGAATGAATCGATGGAATCCGCTGATAATATACTGGCAACCCCCCAAAAACCCATCGGATAATTCACATAAGCTAT
>CAYNWJ010000625.1:0-2117 GCA_964400815.1 uncultured bacterium | reverse complement strand
CACCGCGCTCAAGATCGGGGGGCTCGCGGTCATTCTTCTGGGTGTATTGATCACGAAAATTCCCGGCATCAAACGGGCGGCGGGCCGCCTCCGCCAAGCAGCCGAGGCGCGGCCGACCATTCACCTTTGAAACTGGAGCGGACATGAACAAACATGAAAACTGGTATAACGTTACGTCAGAATGCCGCCATGCGTCATGACAACCCCCCTTCCTCGTCTCCTCCTCGGAGGGGCACCCATGCGCCGCCGGCGTTTGTCGTACCTGCCTCCCCTGTCAGGGGAGGTGCCACGAAAGTGGCGGAGGGGTTAAACAAACTAAGGTCGGCTCTGATCAAAGACTCGGGTCTTCTCATTAAATGCGTTGCTTTCTGAACTGGACAGCCGGATACATGAAAACTGAAAACATGGCGAAATTCGGCAGGGGTGACATGGCCATCATCCTCGCCTGCATGCTGATGGGCCTGGGGACGGTCATCATCAAAAACGTACTCGGAGACACGCCCGACCGTCTCAGTGTCCACATCTTCAATGGCATCAGGCTTCCCCTCATGGGTACGGCTCTTCTCACCATCGAACGCCTGATGGGCAACGACATCCGTATCGCCCACCGCGAAAGACCGCATTTCGCCGCCCTCGGCCTGATCGGGTTTCTCAACATGCTCGCCTTCATGTACGGACTCAAGCTGACGACCGCAGGCAATGCCGGTGTCATCACCGCCACCATCCCGCTGTTCATCCTGCTGGTCTCCTTCCTCACGGGGATGGAAAAGCTGACCCGCGGCATGATCGTTGGTGTGGCGGTCGGGTTCGTCGGGGCGGTCGTTCTGAATTTCCAGAAGGGGGACCTCGACATCCGTACGGGCGACCTGCTCGTCCTGGCCGCCTGCATGCTCATGGCGATCTTCACGGTCTATTCGAAACGCCTGCTCGACACCTACAATCCACTGACAACGGCGGGCTGGTTCTTCCTGCTCATCTATTTCTACCAGCTGCCGTTCTTTATATCGGAACTGCCGGGCAGGGACTGGAGCGCGGTGTCCCGGACGACATGGATATATTTCATCATCGCGCTTTTCGGCCCACTTTCCCTCACAAACGCCCTCTATTATTACGCCCTGCGGTCAATCGGCCCCGCGAGGGTGGGCCTCTATAACAACCTGACGCCGATTTTCACCCTCCTTCTTGCCGTTTCCGTCAGGGGCGAATCGATCACGCTGATGCAGGTGGCCGGCCTTGCAATCATACTGGGGGGAATCACAATCACGAAAATCGAGGGATTCATGCGCCCGGTCAAAAAACCTTTGCTGTGAACCCCGGCATCCCTATTATTGATAATGCCGGATACATGCGCGTCAACCCGGACCTTCGAAAGGAAAAAATGCGCCGCTTCCCCCTGAAATTCGGACTCGCCGACGGAGCACTCATCGTCACGACATTCCTCTGGGGCCTCAACGCCGTGATCACGAAAAACGCGGTGGGCGACGGTCCCGCATCATTCCGGGTGTTCGTTTTCAACGGTCTCAGGATTTCCGCAGGGTCTGCGCTCCTGTTCATCGCCGCGAAAGCCTCCGGCGCGTCAATCGGCATCAAACGCCGTGACATCGGGCTTGTCGCGTTCGTGTCCTTTTTCGGCATGTTTCTGTTCATGACGGGTTTCGTGGTGGGACTCTATCTCACGAGCGCATCGAACGTGGGGATGATCAACGCCTCCATTCCCCTGTTCATTTTGCTCGTCTCCATCGTCTCGGGAATCGAGCGTCCAACGGTCCGGACGGTCATCGGCATCGCGGTGGGGTTCTGCGGCATGCTCGCCCTCACCTTCAACAAGGGCTTCACGCGTGTCAATCCCGGCGATTTCGTCATCATCGTCGCCGCAATAAGCTGGGGCATCTACACCGTATACGCAAAAAGGATCGTCGCGTCCTATTCACCCGTTGTATCGGTTGCATGGGTCTATCTGTTCGTCTCCCTGTATCAGCTTCCCCTCTTCTTCCATCAGCTCCCCCAACAGTCATGGTCCACCATTTCCACGGCGAACTGGATGAATCTCGGCATTTCCATCGTGGGCTCCATATTCATCGCGAATTCGCTCTATTATTTCTCCATAAACCGCATCG
>CAYNWJ010000624.1:0-2125 GCA_964400815.1 uncultured bacterium | reverse complement strand
GCTCCAGATCGTCCCGCCCGAAAAGCAGTCGGGGATGGGATTCGAATGCCTTGGGGTCGGTCACGAACAGGGTGAAGGATGTGGTCGAACCCGCGCCGTCGGAAGCGGCCGCCTCGACCGTTCCGCGATAGAGGCCCGGCATCAGTGGTCCGTCGCCACATGGTACCGGACCGGAAGACCACACCCCGTCGTCCGATACCGACATGTCCGAACGATGAATGATCCCGCCGTCGGCAAACCGGGTCAGAGTGAGGGATGCCCGGTCTGCATTGAAGGGCAGGGTCCCCTGGACGGTCACTTCGTCACCGGGGTGGCGATGGACGAGGGAAACACGCTCCGGCCATTCATCGAGAACGGCGCAGGCGGGCTCGAAAAAGGTAAACCGGGCCTCGCGAAACGCGGTCAGTTCGATGTCGTCCAGTCCGAGAAAAACGGGAAAGTCGGGGTCGGCATCGGGAACCCGCAGGCGGAACGCCAGGGCGGTAATGCGCAGGGGCGCCTCTCCAGAAGACGCCGGGAGCCGGTGTGAGAGGTTTTTCCAGGATATGGTGCGGCGGGACCAGCGGTTGATCTTCGGGTTTTCCACGGGAACGACGATCCGTCCACCCGAAGCGAGGGGCAGGTGCACCTCCAGCACCGCAGGTTCTGAAAATGACTTGATATGATAATCGAACGTGAGCCTGAACCGGCTGTCGATGAAGAGATCGAGAAGCTTGACACCGCCGAGATACTGGTCGGAGGGGGAATGCACATCTTCACGGGCGATGAAGCAGGTCCGCGTGTCACCGTGGACGATACGGCCCGGATAGACGAAGGGGTTGTAGGCGGTATCCTGGCAGGGCGGATAGGAGGCCCATCCCCTGAGCTCACCCGACTCGAAATCCTCGCGGTACACCACGGGCTCGAGCTTTTTCTTCATTGGCGGGCGCTGAGAATTTTTACCCATCGATTCAATGCTTTCTTTGGTTCACCTGCATGCCGCGTACCCGCCGGCAGGCCGTTCGAACACCGGTTTGTGCCGGTGCATCACTGAATTTTCGACCGTGAAATGGCCAGAGCATGCTGCGCGAAACCGAAATCCGGATCGAGCTCAACCGCCCGTTCGAGGTGCCTGACGGCCATGGAATGATTGCCGCGTGATGCATAGGTGATGCCGGTGGCATATTGGATGTCGGCGTTGTCGGGAGCAGCCTTGGCCGCACGCCGGAGTTCGTTGAGGGCGTCCGTGTATTCGCCCTGGGCGCTGTAGACGAGACCAAGGTGGTATCGCGCGAGGGCGTCCTCACTGTCGATATCGATGGCCTTGTTGTAATAGTTCGCCGCCTGTTCAAGGTCCCCGCCGCCGTTGGCGTAGTGGATGTTCCCAAGATTGATGTACGCCCGGGTGAAACGGGAATCCACCTTTGTTGCCTCGAGGAACCGCTCCTTCGCACCCTCGACGTCGCCCTTCTGGAGAAGGGCCATGCCGAGGTTGTTAATGGCGTCGGCGGAATAACGGTCGAGATCGGCGGCCTGCCCGAATGCTCCGATCGCCTCGTCGTAGTGTTCGAGGGCGTAACGGGCGTTGCCGAGATTGACATATTTCTGTGCTGTTACCGGCCCGATGGCGAGACTTTTCGCATAACTGTCGAGAGCTTTGTCGTAATCGCCGAGAGCGAGATAGGCGTTGCCCAGGTTGTTGTAGGCCTTGGCATAGGTGGAATCGAGCGCAACCGCGCGCTCCAGGTTTTCGGCGGAGGCCTCGAAATCGCCCTTCTCATAGAGCGCGATACCGAGATTGTTGAAACCGAAGGCATAGGTGGAATCGACCTCCACCGCCCGGCTGAATTTCTCGATGGCGCCGTCGAAATCCTCCCTGCGGAACAGCTCGTTGCCCTCGTCCTTGAGCTTTTCAGCCTCGGGATTCACCTGGGCGGAAAGAAGGACCGGGCATCCCAGAACGAAAATGACGGCGATCGCGATGATGGTGAAGCGCATGACAAATCACACCTTTCCGTGGTGTTCAATGATGGTTGAGGCAAGATAACAAAAAAAACGCTCCCTGTCAAAAGGTTACCGAAGCTGGCAATCCCCCATTTTTCAGCACAAACGTATATTTCGAGGTTTTTCAGTTTCTGAACCGGGA
>CAYNWJ010000623.1:0-2138 GCA_964400815.1 uncultured bacterium | reverse complement strand
GTTTCGCAGGAAACTGCTGAATCATGTGTTGCTTATCGAACTGGATACCCGGATAATATATTCGATCATTTCAACCTCGAGACACTCATTCATCCTCATGGAGGCATCGATGCACCGAAACTCAGCCGCACGGGCCATGACCGCCGCGCTGGCGGTCCTGCTGGCCGCCGCCGCACCCGCCGCCGCGGAGGTCCCCGAATACACCGTCATGCGCACCACCGGGCCGGTCACCATCGACGGCGTTCTCGACGAGGCCGACTGGGCGAAGGCCGAAAGCGTCGGGGAGTTCGTCTTCCCCTGGTACGAGTCCGGCACGAAGGAGCAGACCACGGCGAAGATGATGTGGGACGACACGTATCTCTACGTGGCCTTCGACTGCCGTGACGCCCACATATGGGCCAAACACTACGACACCAACGCCGCCACCTACCGTGACGACGCCGCCGAGATATTCTGGAATCCCACCCCGGACGGCGACGACATGTACTACATGTTCGAGATGAACGCCATCGGGAACCTGCTCAGCGTGTACAACAATTTCGACACGCCCTTCAAGGACCGCGCGGCGCGGGTCATGACCCCCCGTATCGGCCGCGCCATATCCGGCACCGTCAACGCCGACCGGGACTATGACACCGGCTGGGTGCTGGAGGTGGCCATACGCTTCGACGAGTATCCCGAGCTGGACACCCCGGCCCCGCCCGCGCCCGGCGACATGTGGCGGGTGGGCCTCAACCGCTGCGGCGGAGAGACCAACGCCCTGTTCAGCCAGTGGAGCCCTTCGCAGACCGACCGTCCGAACTTCCATGTGCCCGAAGATTTCGGGAAGATCTACTTCTCGGACCTGCCCGTGGGCTCCCCCGTGGGCGTCAAAACCGGCGAAGCGGAAGCCGCACCCGCCGTGCTCGCCATCGAGGGCGTCGCGCCGAACCCCTTCAACGCCTCGGCCATGATCTCATACCGCCTGTCGGAGCCCGCGCCGGTGGAAATCGCGGTCTACAGCGCCGCCGGCCAGCGTGTCAGGACACTCGCGGACGGCTCGGCGCTTCCCGCGGGACGGCACGCCACGCTCTGGGACGGGATGGACGACGGCGGGAACGCGGTCTCATCGGGACTCTATTTCGCCCGTGTCGCCGCCGGCCCGCACACGGCTTCGGAGAAGATGGTGCTGGTGAAATAGGGGAGAAGCACACTCCGGCAGCCCGGCCGCCCCCCCTCAAAGCGGGGGACCGGACGAAGTCCGAGGGGGGTCTCTTCGCAGGGAGACGATGAAAAGGCAGACCCCTCCGGCATCTTGCGAAGCCGCCCCAACAGAAAAAACAACGACCATACAGCAACAAAGGAGCCATCATGAAAGCAGCCGTCACCCTCATTCTCGCGCTCATCATCGCCGCCCCGGGGGTGTTGGCCGAGGTCCCCGAATACATCTGCAGGCGCACCACGGAGAAGATCGTGATCGACGGCATCCTTTCCGAGGCCGACTGGCAGGCCGCGGAGACCGTGGGGGACTTCGTCTTCCCCTGGTACGAGTCCGGGGAGAAGGAGCAGACCGGGGCGCGTCTCATGTGGGACGACACCTATCTCTATCTCTCGTTCAGGTGCGATGACGCCCACATCTGGGCCGAATATTACGACATCAACGATCCCACGTACAACGACGACTGCGTGGAGCTCTTCTGGAATCCCTCCCCGGACCGCCAGCAGAACTACTACCAGTTCGAGATCAACTGCATCGGGAACCTCCTCTCCGTCCTCCACGGCGAGCGGTCCACCATCATGCTCCCCCACATCGGCCAGACCATCGACGGCACGGTGAACGACGACACCGACACCGACTCCGGCTGGATCATCGAGGCGGCCATACGCTTCGACGAGTATCCGGGGCTGTTCACCGCCACGCCCCCGCAGGACGGCGACATGTGGCGCATCGGCCTCAACCGCTGCGGAGGGAACACCAATCCCCAGTACAGCCAGTGGAGCCCCTCGCAGACCAGCCGCCCCAGCTTCCACCAGCCCGACGATTTCGGCAGGCTCGTCTTCTCGAAGGACAGCGTGCGGTAGGAGCACCGGGGAAGGTATGTAGGGAAATTTTAATAAGAGGCGGCGTTATTTAAAGTTTGGGCCCTAAATTTAAATAA